>SLTF01000402.1 GCA_007130025.1 Spirochaetales bacterium
CTATGGGCACCCTGCTGGTGACCAGGTACTGCGCCGGATTGCCGATGCGATCGCCTCGTGCTGTGAACGAGGTGCGGATCTGCCCGCCCGATACGGCGGTGAGGAGTTCGTAGTCCTCCTGCCGCAGACCGGCACGGAAGGGGCCTCCCGAGTCGCCCACCGGATTCAGCAGAACGTCCAGAGCCTCGCCATTCCCCACGAACACTCGAAGGTTGCCGACGTCGTCACCGTAAGCATCGGTTGCGCCACCACGGAGGTATCCGGCAAAACCTCCACCGACCTCATCGAGCGCGCCGACCGCGCCCTCTACGCCGCCAAAAGCCAGGGCCGCAACCGCGTCAGCGTTGACGGCGGGGAGTAGGCGGGCGCCGCAACCGGCGGTCGGGGAAATAATCGTACTTCCTCCTCTGCCGATTGTGATATAATCGCGCCCGATGGATTCTGGAACCAGTATTCCCCGTTACCTTTTTCCGCGGAACGTACACGCGGCCTGCCCCCATCGGGTAAAGGATCGTGAGAAGTCGAATGTCTTCTACACCATTGCCACAGAGTCTGTCGTAACCCGCAAGACTATCGTGAATGGACTCAAGATGCGCCCGACGACCGTGTCGAGCGTGGTCACCGAACTTATCCGGGATGGACTGGTCGTAGAAGGTGACACGACGCGCGCGGGGCGAAAGGGACGTCCAGAAACCCGCTTGCATCCCCGATTCGACCGACTGGGCTCGGTAGCGGTATTCGTTGTGTCCCGAAAGATTCACGCGGTTCTGGTTGACATCGGCCAGACGGTTCATGCTCATCGATCGATCGAACTGCACAAGGATTCCACCTCGGAGCACGTGCTCACGGAACTCAGGAACCTCATCCTGTCCGTACTGCAGGACCCTTGCCGTCACGACATCGAGGTGCTTGGAATCGGTTTATCATTGCCAGGAAACCTTGATGTACGCAACGGGGTCTGGCTCAAGAGCACCCGATGGACTGGTCTATACGGCCTCTCCCTGAAACAGTTAGAAACGGAAATCGGCATGCCGGTTCACTATATCAAAAACCTTGACGCGGAATGCGTGTATATTCTTCGTCGTTACCCGGAACTCTCGCGCGGTGGAACGCTGCTGATTCACTGGGGCTACGGAATAGGGGCGTCATACGCCGACCGCGGTACCGTCCTACACGCCAACGCAGGTCTTTTCGGAGAGATCGGCCACTGGTGTGTTGATGCTGCTGGTGGCTCGAGGTGCGTTTGTGGAGATGTTGGCTGCCTTGAAACCCGGGCCGCACTCTGGGCCCTTCTGCCGGGCATGCAGAGTCGCTTCCCAGAAGCTCCCGAGCTTGAGGACGAGTTCGGTCGCTTTCTTGCCTGTGCGCCGATCAGTGAGCTGCCCGGGTTGCCGACCGCAATTGAATATATGTCTATTGCGCTTCGAAATCTGTATCAGCTCTTTTACCCAGACAACATCGTACTGTATGGCCCATTTACTGAACGCCGCGAAATTTTCACTACACTCTCCCGTGCGTTTCACGAGAACATCGCGCAGTTCAATCGCCGTGATACGTCACTGCGCGCGTACAAGATGAAGTCCGAGGGCGAGATTTTCGGTTGCACCAGCGAGCTGTTTTGCCATTCACTACGGCGCTTTCTCTCCGCGGACTGGAGCTGACTCGCCACCACCATGCCGTTTCGTGTCGCTGTTGCGCAACAACGCGACCACCGCATTCTCGATTACCGTGGCGGTCTCCTGGTGTAAGGCGCACGGGAGACCGTAGAATCGAAACGCCTCCTGCGTTTCGTATCCCGGCTCATCGGCGTGTTCCTTTGAAGGAAGATACCCGATCGTTCCGAAGCTGTGGCCTACCACCATTGTAAAGCGAGCCGACGACCTGCGCTTGAGATTCAAGCCAACCGATGAAAACGGCTCGCCCGGAAGAAAGGCAACCACGAATTCCGAACCAAACCGAAGCACCCCCACTTCTGCTTCCGGAGCTGCCGGAAGCCGCCCTGCGCGTAGCTGTTCTTGCATGCGGTCTACCCACGCGGTTCGCTCGGCCTTAAGGAGAGAATCGTCAAAGTGTGCTTTCTCCCACTCATCAGTGCCTTCGCTTCCTTCGTTACTCGCATCGAACAGTAAACTCTTGATGGGCTTCGCATACTGGGTTGTACAGGTGGCGCTGGCATAGGTGCAGGTGACATCAGCCACCGAGGAACCCCGATGGACCAACGCTGCCGCCTGTTGGGTCAATTCGCGGCCGATGTGTTCGATATCTTCTTCGGTCCCCTCACTGAATGAAGTATCCCCAAAATTTACAACCGGCTTTACATCGCCTGAGCAGCCCTGGAGAACAATCACCATGGGTTCTCCATCGATTGTTTCGGAGAGTTTTCGTGCCAAACGATTGGGATAGTCGCCGGAGATCGCGTGGATCCTGACCCCAAGGACGGTTGGATGCATGGTAACGTTCACCAAGATCGCTATCGGTCCTCTGGTCTTTTTGTTGGTGAGGACAGCAACCAAAACCTCCGGATCCACCGCACCAAGAGGGTTCGGCTTCATCACTATACGACTTCCTGCAGGGAAGCGCCGATTCATTCCAAACCGATTACCAAAAC
>SLTF01000365.1 GCA_007130025.1 Spirochaetales bacterium
CGTGACGCCGGGTGCGAAACGGCCGACTACTTCATCGCCGTCACCGATTCCGACGAAGTGAACATGATCGCATGCGCCCTCGTGCACAGCGACTTCCCCCGACCCAAGACAGTTGCGCGGGTGCGCAACCTCGAATACTCCACCGCCCGCATCTCTGAACGCGGCCTGCTGGGCATTGACTACATCGTGAACCCCGAGATCGAGGCGGCCAAGGTCATCATCCAGAGCATCGAGCGCGGCGCGCTCAGCGATGTGATGCTCTTTCAGCACGCCCTGCTCCAGATTCGACCTGTTTCCGTGGCGGCGGACTCTCCGCTCCACGAAAAGACCCTCCGCGAAGCCGCGCAGGAGATCGCCGTACCCTTTCTGGTGGCCGCGGTCTACCGGGAGAAGGACTACTTCATCCCGTCGGGAACCTCGGTGCTTCGCGCCGGCGACATCGTGTATCTGGTGGCAAGTGAGACTGACTTCGACAAGATCTTTCATCGGCTCGGCAAGGACCGACGCGAGCTGAATCGCATCATCGTGGTTGGAGGTGGCAAGGTCGGCGTAGAAGTTGCCACCCACCTTCTCGGCGGCTCGCCGATCAGACCCGGGCTCCGAAAGGCGTGGTCCCGGATGCGCGCAGGGCAAACCCGGCGGGTGAAGATCGTCGAGCGCGACTACCAGAAGTGCAAACTGCTCGCCGAGCGATTTCCTGACGCACTGGTAATCAACGCCGATATCTCTGATGAAGACGTGTTCGACGAGGAAAGCTTCGCCGAGGCCGATCTGATTGTAGCCGCAACGGACAATCAGGAGCTGAACATCGTGACCGCGCTCTACGCCCGGTCGCTCGGAATTCGGCGGACCATCGCGCTGGTGAAGCAGGCCGGTTACTCTACCATCGCGACAAACCTCGGAATCGACGTTGCGGTGAGCTTCAAACACACGATGGTCAACAACATCCTGACCTACATCCGTCGCGGCAGCGTCACGAGCGTCCACAGCGTTGCAGACGGCCGGATCGAAATTCTCGAGCTCTTTGTTGACGAGCAGTGCCGGGCGGCTCATAAGCCCATTCGGGAGATCAAGCTTCCGCCGGGCTCCCTCATCCTGGCGGTGGCTCACGGTGAGCAGCACGTCATTCCCGGCGGCGAGCAGATCATCCGCCCCGGCGACCACATCGTAGTGATCACCGGCAAAGAGCACGTCGACAAGGTGCAGGAGATCTTCGCGGCGCCATGAACCTTGGCCTGGTCGTTCGCATCGTCGCCGTTCTGCTCTCCCTGATGGCGGCCTTCATGCTGATCCCAACGGTAGTGGCGGTTCTCGTGGGCGAGAGCGCGCTGCTTTCCGCGTTTCTCGTTCCCATTGGAATCACTTTTGCAGGCGCCTCGATCCTGTTTGTGCTCCTGCGAAACACGGGGCGGGAGTTGCATCCGAAGGACGGGTTCCTCCTCGTCGCGTTGTCCTGGACCAGTGCCGCCGCCCTCGGCGCAACCCCGCTCTGGCTTTCCGGAGCAGTCCCCCGCTACGTTGACGCCTTCTTCGAGATCATGTCCGGGTTCACGACTACCGGAGCAACGATCCTGACCGACATCGAATCGCTCCCGCGCGCGCTGCTCTTCTGGCGTTCGCTGTCTCACTGGCTTGGCGGAATGGGTATCATCGTGCTCACGGTTGCCGTATTCCCGTTGTTGGGTGTCGGTGGCATGCAGCTGATGAAGGCCGAGGCACCGGGTCCCTCGGTCGACAAGATCACTCCCAAGGTTACCCAGACTGCAAAGATCCTCTGGCTCATCTACCTGGGGTTAACCGTTGCGCAAACCGTACTGCTGCTGTTTGGCGGCATGGATCTCTTCGACGCCCTGACTCACACCTTCGGCACTCTGGCCACCGGGGGATTCTCGCCACGCGCCGAGAGCGTGGGCTACTACCAGTCGGCCTACATCCACATCGTGATTACGGTCTTCATGATCATGGCGGGGACGAACTTCATTCTTTACTACAAGATGATCACCCGACAGTTCACCTCACTCATTCGCGACTCGGAGTTCAAGAGCTACGTGGGGATCTTCGCCGTGGCTACCATTGCAATTACCGTATCGCTGTACCAATCGGGTACCTACGGGAGCGTCGCCGAGAGCGCCCGGTTCGCCGGGTTCCAGGCGGCGAGCATTCTCACCACCACCGGCTACGCCACCGCCGATTTTTCCTTCTGGCCCAATGCAGCGCAGGTAGTGCTGTTTACGCTCATGTTCTTCGGCGGCTGCGCCGGATCAACCGGTGGTGGCATCAAGATCGTACGCATTGTCACGCTGGCAAAGCAGGGCTTTCACGAAATGAAATACCTCCTGCACCCCCGCGGGGTCTTCCACATCAGCTTCAACCGAACGCCGGTGCGAAAAGAGGTGCTCTACGCGATTTCGGGTTTCGTATTTCTCTACCTCATCATGCTGCTTGTCACGTCGCTGGTTGTGGCGTCCGGCGGATACGACGTCATTACCTCCTTCACGACGGCGCTCGCAACCCTGGGGAACATCGGCCCGGGCTTTGGCCTGATCGGCCCCGCCGAAAACTACGCCTTCTTTCCCGACTACATAAAGTGGTTTCTGAGCTTTGTCA
>SLTF01000144.1 GCA_007130025.1 Spirochaetales bacterium
AGGCAGGGATGAACTTGTTCCATAACCACGGTGCTTTGTTCCCTCAGGACATGACGAACCAAATCACCGAGGTGTTCGACGCATTGGAGAGGGAGGGGGAGAGTATCTCCAGCCGGGAAGTATTTGCGTTCTCTTGCTGCGATGAGGGGCTTGGTGAGGGTTTGAGCAACCGGTTCGTGGATTTTCTTTATCACCTTCACCGGCTTCCACGTGACTCTGAGGTTGGGGATGTTACGGGGGCGTTCCCCGATCTTCCAATCTGCGAAAGCGAGCTGAGGTCGATTTGCGGTGAGCCGGACAATCCCAACGCGGCCCGCGCTGCCTTCGCGCTCTACGAAGGGTTGGTTCGAATTTCTGAAATACCGCTCGAGCTAAGGACACTCGACACCCCTGACGAGCGGGCTGAGTGGCTAGCCGCAAAAGCACCTGATCCAGGCGCGGGCAGAACCTACATGCTGGGCGAAGGCTATGTTCCGTACCTGAGCACCGTTCTTAACCCGATCATTCATGCAAAGAGACACCTTTAGAGACGAACCGAGAGAGGATATCGACCCATGAACAATCTAATTCCAAGCTTGCATCTCGTTGTCCGCCAAAAGCAACGCGGAATTCGGCCCGCTGATGTCTCACTTGTTCATTCGATCGCCAAGGAATTCATTCCTGGCCGATTTTGGCTCAGTAATCAAGATGCGAATTTAGAGATCGCGGCTCGCAGAAATCGGATCATGCAACTCGAACGCTCTGGGACTGAGCAGGCGCAACGGGAGATACGGGTGCTCCAAAATGAAATCGCGCGGATCGACTCCTTGCGTGGATGGCTTGTAGTGGCCGAAGGGGAGCGGGGCATCACCGTCTACTATCATGAGAGGCGTCCTCGCCGCCCAGCGCGGCGACGCACGGTCCAATCTCGCCGGAGACGCCAGTAGCTGATGTGCCATTGCGAAATCGGGTAAACCCTTGGGGCGAGATCGTCGCGACTGCGGAGCGAGGCCTGTTCATGGGCAACCGGGGTTGTCTGCACGACGAGGAGCGGCGGGTGAAGAAGGCTTGGGCACGGACGCCCTGGGTCACCTGCGCGCTCAAGTTCAAGGACCGGCACCGGGCGGTGATGTCGCCGGGGCAGTACACGGAGTTGTTCTTCCTCGACGAGGCGACGGCGCTCGCGGCCGGACACCGACCCTGTGTGACCTGTCGCCGCGCCGAATACGAGGCGTTCAAGACGCTTTGGATGGCGGCCAACCCCGACCTGGCGGCGCGCAGTGGGGGGAAGATCACCGAAATCGACAAACTGCTGCATGCCGAACGGGTGGACGCCCAGCGCAACAAGCGCACCTGGTCCGCGCGGCTGGGCGATCTTCCGGACGGGTCCATGGTGGTGTTCCCCGGCACGCGAGATCCGTGGCTGGTCTGGGGCGGGGCGGTGCAGGCCTGGACGCCCAAGGGCTACACGTCCCGAAAGTCGATGCCGGCCGCCACCGAGGTGGCAGTACTCACGCCACCCTCAGTGGTGAAGACCCTCGCCCAGGGGTATCGACCGGCGGTGCATCCGAGCGCAGGCGCCGTTTCGGGGTAAGCTGGACGCCGGGCACAGGCGGGCCGGAACCATGGCGAAGATCATCCCCGACGGCTGGCGCGGACTCGAGTGCGCGGGTGGCGTGCACCGAGAGATCGAGACGCTGGCGATGCTGGCGGAGCGTTTGCCGGATACCTACCGCGTGTATCACGCGGTGCACTGGACGAACATCGGGTCGGGCAAGGGCTTCTCGATCTACGGCGAGATCGACTTTGTCGTCGTCAACGATGCCGGCAATGCGCTGCTGATCGAGCAGAAGAGCGGTCCGCTCGAGGAGACGACCGAGGGGCTGGTCAAGCGCTACGACGACAAGGTCAAGCACGTCCCCGCGCAGATGGCACGCAACGTCGCCGAGTTCCAGCGCAAGCTCTACAAGCGCCCCGGTTGTAACAAGGTCCGGGTCGAGAACCTGCTTTACTGCCCCGACTACCGGGTCCAGCGGATCGAGACCGCCGGCCTGAGTCCCGACCGCATCATCGACAGTCGCCGGAAGGAGCACCTGCCGGAGGTGATCCAGCAGCTGTTGCCCGACGGTCCGATGAGCCTTCAGGCGAACCGGCTCGATCTCTTCCTCCGCGGATTGATCCAGCTTGAGCCCGACGTAAGTGCGTTGGTGGGCCGGGCCGAGGCGATCGTGACCCGCGTGGCGGGCGGCCTGGCGCACTGGGCACGGCAGATCGAGATCGAGCCCTTTCGTTTGCGGGTCGTCGGGACTGCGGGTTCCGGCAAGACGCAGCTCGCGCTGAAGGAGTACGCGGCGACGATCGAGGCGGGCGGTCGGCCGCTCTATGTCTGCTTCAACCGGCCGCTGGCGGACCACTTCGCGCAGATCGCGCCAGGGGAAGGGGTGGCGGCGACCCTGCACATGCTCTGCGACCAGTACCTGCGCGCCCACGGGACTACCCCCGACTTCCACCGCCCCCGGGCGTTCGAGCGGCTGGTGGAGGAAGCGGCGGCGCTGCCGATCCGCCCGGACTGGCAGTTCGACAGCGTGATCGTCGACGAGGGCCAGGACTTCCGCGTGGAATGGCGG
>SLTF01000153.1 GCA_007130025.1 Spirochaetales bacterium
CACCACAAGTTTTTCAAAATCGGAATCCCCTGCAGCTGGTTCAGCGACGCCCACATGCAGGCAATGTCTGCTTCGCTTATGAGGCCTGGCGACACTCTGGTGGTTATTTCGCACTCCGGATCCAGCAAAGACATCGTCGAGTCACTGCGTATTGCCTCCGAGGCAGGCGCCTCTACCATCGCCATAGTGAGCCAGCTGAAGTCTCCGGTTTCGAACGCGGCCGGCGTCAGCCTCTGCGTGCACTCCAGCGAGTCCAACTATCGCTTTGAACCGATGTCGTCCCGGATTGCGCAGCTTTGTGTGATTGACGTGCTCTCTGTTGGCGTCTCCCTGCGCCGTCAGGAGCAGGTGGTGCAGAGCCTCGCGAAGACGCGCAAGGCCCTGGTGGATAAACGGTACTGAGGCCCCGGGCCGTCTACACGTACTTCTCGAGAATCACGTCCTTCAGCGGAATCTTGGGAACGTGATGCACCTGATCATCGCTTCGGTAGTAGGTGGTCGATTCCGCGGACTCGGCCTCTTCCAGCACGATGGTTTCCACCGGCTTGCCCAGCGCAATGACAACGCGTATCTCGAGTTCTTCGGGGAGGGCCAATAGCTCGGTCAGCTCCTGTTTTTTGAGAACGCCGATGGTGCATCCTCCAAGACCGACCTCCGTGGCTCCCAACAGAATTGACTGCGATGCCACGCCGAGGTCAACCGCGGCCCAGTTCCAGATGGTCTTGTCCGCAACAACGATGATGTACGCGGCGGGGCGCTCGCCTTCGGCCGGGCCTGGCCACTCCTTGAGCGCTGCCGCCCAGGTGAGGTTTGGGAAGATCTTGCGATTCATCTCTTCCGAACAGGAAATGATGTAACGCAACGGTTGTTTGTTTCCCGCCGAGCCGCTCTGGCGCGCGAGATCCACCAGCGATTCCAGGGCCTCCGGTGCGATTCGGGCTTTCTGATCAAAGCGGCGGTAGGAACGGTTTTTCCGCACGAGTTCGGATACGGTCATGGAAGCCTCCGTGGGTGACGAATGTAGGCGTATCGTTACAGGTTTTTGCATTCATCGCAACCCGTTCCGAGTGTTCCAAAGGCTGTTCTTTTCTGGAGCCGGCAGCTCAGCCTTCGACCCGGCCCGTCCAGGTGGACATTCCCTGCGGCACCCCCAGCGCCCGCACCACCGCGTCGAAGAGGGCGCCGGGAAGGATGCCGCGCAGCAGCATCGCCAGTCGTACCGTGCGTGGCCGCATCGGCGCACGGCGGCCTCGTTTGAGCGCCGACTCAACAATCGCGCGCGCGATGACGTCGTGGTTTTTCACGTTGGGAACCAGAAGCGCCCCAAGGCCGGGCAGCTTCGCACCCTCGAACATGCCTTCTCGCAGAAAAATCGGGTGGATGGAGCTGAATCGCACCCCACGAACACCGAGGTTGATTGCCTCGTGTCGGAGGGACTCCGTGAGACCCCAGACCGCCCACTTGGTGGCGGTGTAGACCGCGAGTCCGGCAACGCCAAGGGTGGCCGCCGCGGAGCTGAGATTCACGACGTGGCCCGTTCCGCGCTGGTACATGCCGGGCAGAACGGCGTGGTTGGTGTAAACCAGCGCATTCAGATTAACGGCAATCGTCTGGTCCCACTGTTCGATCGGCTGATCGTTGAGATTCCCTCGTGCCAGGTAGCCCGCGTTGTTCACCAGAATGTCGATGCCACCGAAAGACCGTTCCGCCTCACTCACCGCGGCCGCGACCGCGGCGGCATCGGTTACGTCAACGCGCTGCGTTGCAACCCGCGCGGCCGGAAACTCGGCGCGAAGCGCGTGAGCAGCGGCTTCCAGTTCCGCTTCGTCCCGATCCCACAGAGATACCGATACGCCCTCACGCACCAGGCGGCGGACGGTTGCAAGGCCAATTCCGCGAGCGGCACCGGTGACAACGGCGTGTTTCCCATTCAGCTTCTTCACGGAAGCGATGATACTCCCGAGCTGCCTTCCTGTGAAGCCGTGACCCTGATCGTAAACCGGAACCGGCAATACAAGCAGAAACGCAAGGCCGCTCCCTCCCGTGGTATGATTCGCGCCATGAACCGTCCATACGCCACAGCCGTTACCCGTGCCCGCTCCGACATCCGCCTGGCCCAACCGCGCGTGAGACTCTGGGCGTTGAGGGCGCTGCGCGTTCTCTCGGGCACCTACCTGCGGCTCGGGCTTGGTTGCCGGTCGGTGGAGGTGGTTGGCATGGAGCCGCTGCTGGAGCAGATGCGCGCGGCGCTGGCCGGGGAGGCGCGGCTGTTGATTGCCTTCCGTCATCCCTTTGTCGACGAACCGCAGATCGTGGGCCACGTGGTGCTTTGCCGCGTAGCCCGCGAGGCGCGCCGCCGCCGGTTGCGTCTGGTCCGCGCCCCGCACGCGCTGTTTGTGCACGGATACGAGGTTCCCCGTTGGGGAGGCGCGCTCGAACGGTTCCTGCTGCCGCGCGTTGGCGCGCTGCCTGTCCACCACGCGCGCATGGACAGCGCCGGTATGGCGCGTATCCGCAGTGCCATTCTCGATGGCGACTACCCGCTGGCGCTGGCGCCGGAAGGTCAGGTCAGTTACTCCAGCGAATCGATCCCCCGGTTGGAG
>SLTF01000242.1 GCA_007130025.1 Spirochaetales bacterium
AAAACGCTCAGCGATGTCGCCGGGTAGCGAATCAAAATCCGCGGCAATCCGAATCTTCCCGCGCAATCGCCCCGGGACTCTGGCAGTGGACGCTTTCGAGTAGGGAACCAGGACAGCCATCGCTTTCCCCGCTTTGCTGATGACAATCTCTTCACCCCGAGCCGCCCGTTCGACAAGCGCCGACAACTGGGCCTTCGCTTCGGTAATCGTGTTTATCACCATGGCTCACCCCGCGGAATCGGTATCATCGACCAGACCAGATCTGGTCGATCATTCAAGTATACTTCGTTTGAGGAGATTCGTCATCGGGGAGAATAGAGAGGGGAGCGAAGAAGGAGCTCACCTTCTCGCCGGATCAACACGATCTACAACGTGGTGGATACCTGTTGCGGCCAGTTCCTCTCTCCCGATGGCCTTGCGGTGTTGTCGCTCAGCTTTCCGTTCTTCATGAGCCGCGGTCTCACGCTGCCCTCAACGTCGGCCGACTGTCAGGCAACCACTCATGTGACGTTTGAATGATTCCTTACTTCCTTACTTGACGACGTTTTCCGCGCGCGGTACTCTGAAGGCATGAGAGGATACCTATGCTCTGCAAAATGACCAGCAAGAATCAGCTGACGCTGCCAAGAGAGGTTCTGCGGCACTGCCCGGATCAGAGCTATTTCGATGCCCGTTGGGAATCGGGACGGATCATTCTGCAGCCCGTCTCCATTCGCCCTCTGGAGAGTCCGCAGCTCGCAGAGATCCGGGACAAGGTGGGAAGTCTCGGCATCGGAGAAGACGATCTGGCCGAAATCGTTGCCGAGGCCAGACGTGCGTACGGTTCTTGATACCAACGTTCTCGTTTCTACCCTGCTCTTCAGAGGGCGTACCACGGGCGTTCACCGGGCCATCCTGGAGGGGAGGTTGCTTCCCCTGTTGACCGAACCCATTCTCCGGGAGTACCTCCGAGTTCTTGCGTATCCAAAGCTTCAGTTGACCGAACTCGAGATCACCTATCTGCTGAACGAGGAGATCCGACCGTGGTTTCACATGATCAACGAGCCCGTTCCAACCGAGTCCTGGATCTCCGAAGACCCTAGTGACGATCACTTCGTGAACGCGGCGAGGGTACGACCCGATACTCATTTGATCAGCGGAGACCGCCACATACTCGATGCCCGCACCCGCCTTCCGGTCCCGGTTCTCACCGTGCGGGAAGTCCTCGACCGGCTGGAGAAAACGCTCGAGTGATCGGAATCGGCCCCTCGTTCCTGGTGGCGTTGGAGATCCAGGAACACCCGGCGACGATTCGGGGCGGCCGAGAACTCCGAGGCGGTTGCGGTGGCGAACAACCTCGCCCGCGTCAATACTCAGGACTACACCGCCAAGCCCGAGTACGGGGCCAAGTGCCCCACCGACTGCTACGCCTCCAATCGGAACAGCGGCAGAAAAGACGAGGTCATGGCGCGGCAGGCGGCGGCCCGCGAGAAGAGCGCGGTCGAGGCGTGAGGGTGACGGCGTGATCGAAGAGTACGGCTACGTCGAGCGGGTAGGGGACGACGGCACCGAGGTGCGCATTGCAACCCCGGCCGCCTGCGAACGGTGCGGCATCAAGGACGCCTGCCACGCGGCGGGCAAGGTGGTGTCGGTGCCGGAGATCCTGGAGCTGCGGCGCGATCAGCCGGTGCGGCTTCGCATGGTGGACGTCTCGATTCTGAGTGCGACCCTGGTCATCTACGGCATTCCCTTCGCGGCACTGTTGGTGGGCCTCTTCGGCTCCTACTTCACCTTATCTCTCATCTGCCGGAGAAGACGCGCGGATTCTGCTCTGCTTCGCAATTGGTGCGTCTCTGTTGGTACTGTCGGGATTCGTGGTGGCGCGGCTCGATCGGCGCATGGAGCGGCGGGTTCGCTACATCGTGGAACCGGTACCCCACATACCGGAGTACTGACCCGTCCCGTGTCGATCACGAGTCTGGACACGCTTCTCACGCTCTATCGTCTCAAAGATGAGCCGCGCACCGGCTGGCAGATCCGGGGCATAGTTGAGCCCGAGTCGGTTGCGGGCCACAGCTGGGCCACGGCCCTGCTCTACGCAGAGGATGCGGGAGTAGACCGCGACCACGCGGTGGCCATGGCGCTGGTTCACGATCTGGCCGAGTCGGTGACCGGAGATGTCGCCACCCGCGTTCACGACGCCGACCGCGCCGTGAGCGTCGCAGAGAAGCAGGTACGCGAGCGCGCGGCGATGGCCGCCTGACCCCCGAGCCGCACGCCGTGCGCGCACTCTGGGACGAGTACGAGGCGGCCGAAACCAACGAGGCGGCCGAAACCAACGAGGCGGCCGAAACCAACGAGGCGCGCTTTGTCCGCGACATGAACCTTGTGGACATGTGCCTGCAAGCGCTCTGCTACGAGCGCGACCACCGCTACGACGCCGCCACCGACTACCCCAACCAGGGCGGCTACCACCGCTTCGACGAGTTCGTCGCCACTGCCGCCCCCCGCATCACCACCGCGCTGGGGCCCGGCCGCTCGTCAGTCGAGCATTCGCATGGCGCCAATGACGTGCATCACGTCCAGCAGGTAATCAAGGCGGAAGAAGACGCCGTTT
>SLTF01000456.1 GCA_007130025.1 Spirochaetales bacterium
GATGGTCTCTCTATCCTATCCCTTTACCGCCCCCGCTGTCATTCCGGTGATGACTCGCTTCTGAAAGACCAGGTACACCAGAATCGCCGGCGCCGACACAATCACCAGCGCCGCAAAGAGCTGCGTGTACTGCGCCGAGAACTCACCAAAAAAGTGGGTCAATCCCACCGGAAGCGTAAGAAACCGTCTCGAGGAGATGAGAACCAGCGCCAGTGGGAACTCGTTCCATGACGAAATGAACGACAGAACGGTCACCGTAGCGATGATCGGTCGACACATCGGCAACACCACGCGGAACAGCGTTGTGTTCAACGAAGCGCCGTCGATGCAGGCAACTTCTTCTACTTCCACCGGTACCGAACGAAGAAAGCCTTCGGTCAGAAACACCGTGGTCGGAAGGGCAAACGCGATGTAGGGGGCAATCAGGGTGAACCGGCCGTCGGTGAGACCAAGCCAGGTAAACTGAATGAAAATCGGCACCAGGAGGGCGTAGATTGGAATGATCATGCCCGACACAAAAAACACGTAGAGCACGTTGCGGCCGGGGAACTTCATCCTCGCCAGATAGTACGCAACGGTGAAGCCGAGTATAACCGTCGCGGTGACCGACAACGAGGTGTTGATCACGCTGTTAAAGAAGTAGGCGCCCATCCGTCCCGTCTGAAAGGCGTCCACGTAGTTTCTCAGCTGAAACGCAACCGGGAGGGCGATCGGATCGCGGATGAACTCCGCGTTGGTCTTCACCGATGAATAGAGCATCCAGACCAGTGGAGCGATTCCCGAAATGGACAACAGTACGGCGAGACCGTTTGAAACCCAGAACACCGCCGTCTTCCGAACGGATATGGCCGCTCTCATTCAAGCCTCCCGCTTCCCGAGCACGAGCGTTCGTAACGGAAGAATCAACATCGCGCTGAGCAACAGAATACCGATCGCGATCGTCCCTCCATACCCCAGGTTCAGCCGATCGATCGATTCCCGGTACGCGTACAGCGCGAGCACGGTAGAACTCTGCCCCGGACCGCCGCGAGTCATTGCGTACACGTGATCAAACTCTTTCATGTTGGTGGCGATACTGATCATCGCAGAGACCGTCAGGGTATTGCGGATCAACGGAAGCACAATCGAAACGGCGCGGCGTATGGGCCCGGCACCGTCCACCGCAGCGCTGTCAAAGATCTCCGGCGAAATCGACTGTATCCCCGCCAGGATGATCATCAGATGGAGCCCCACGTACTGCCACACTTTGGAGACACCAATCGAATAGAGGACAATTCGGGGATTCCCGAGCCACTCCTGCACCAGGCTCTCAAGCCCCACCGATTCCAGGAACAGATTCACCAGTCCAAACTGGCGGTTGTACATGATGTTCCAGAGAAACCCGACCACAATGGCCGACAACACAACCGGTATGAACAGCACCGCCCGGTAAAACTGTGCGTACCGGACCGCCTTCGAGGAGAAAAACATGGCGAGCGCAAATCCGAGCCCCACCTGACCAAGAACGGCAATCGCAACAAGGGTCAGGTTTCGGCCAAACGCGTTCCAGAAAAACGGATCGGTAATCAGTCGGTGCCAGTTATCGAGCCCGATGAACTGCAAGGATGTGCCGACCTGCCACCGGAAAAGACTCGTCACCGTGGTAAAGGTGATGGGGATGATTGTACAGAATCCAAACACCAGCACTGCCGGCAAGACGTACGCTGAGAAATTGGCCACGGTCGGTTTATAAACGGACATTTTTGCTCCGGTTCTCGTGCGGGTGTTTCACCGCCGGATACGAAGAATCCGGCCGCCGGGGTACCGGCAGCCGGAAACTGATGCGCGTGAGCACGCTGTTGCACGCTGCTACTGAATCGCGTCCCACGCCCGCTGCAGGTTTGCGGCAAACTGAACCGGGGTTACCTCCCCGATGAGCAGCAGCTGCACTTCGCTGGCCACGGACTGCATCATTGCGGCGGGAAGTTTGTGGTCCATCACCGGCAGGACGTTCAGGCTGCCCACCAGCTCGTTGGTCTCGCGCGCGATGCGGTTGAGCCGACTGCTGTCGTAGGAACCTTCGTCCAGTCTGGTGGGAGGAATCGCACCGAGTTCCGCCATTCGCTGCCCGTACCCGAGATCGATCACCTGAGTGATGAACCTTGCGAGCGCTTCGCGAACCGCAGGATCATCGCGGTGGTTGATACCCATTCCCCAGCCGGCACCACCCGCGACCACGTTCCGCTCCCTGCCATTGGTGAACTCAGGAAACGAGGCAACCCCGGTGGCATCAATGACCTCTTGCGGTGCTTCGTTGTGGATGAATCCGATGGCCCAGTTGCCGGAGAAGAACATCGCGGCGTTTCCCGAGTAGTACAGCGCACGCTGCTGGTTCTGATCGATGCTTCCGAGGTCGGTGTTGAAGGTTCGGTTCTCGACCATTTGGCGGAGCCGGGTAGCCACCTCAACCACCGGAGCGTCGGTCCACGCTGCCCCGTTTCCCGCAACCAGGTTCTGGTACCACTCGAGGCCCGCATTCTGCAGCGTCATGTGGCTGAAAATGTTGTTCACGATCCAGGTTGCCCGCGAGCCAAGCGCCACCGGTCGAAAGTTGC
>SLTF01000232.1 GCA_007130025.1 Spirochaetales bacterium
ACACCGATTTCGTCTTTCTGGTTCACGTCAATGTTGGCCGTCATGTCGCCACCGGCGAGCGCCTGGGCGAAGACAACGCCCTTGGTGACCGGCCCGGTGATTCCGCGGGTGAGGAGGATACCAAGGCTGATCGCTGCGAGCACTGCAACCACCATGGCGATGATGCTCACGCGCAGCAGGTTGTACGCAACAGCCGCGTCGTTCTCGATCTGCAACCGGGTGTTGGTGGTGTTGTTATCCGACAGCGTATCGAAGGTGGCTCCCATGGCGTCGGAGATTGGGACCATGACGGCAATCGCAGCACGGTATTCGTCGTAAAGCGCCGATCGCTGTTCTTGCGTTGTTGCCCGGGCAAGCTGGTCAATGATGCGATCGAGCGGAACGTAGGAGTCCCGCCACGCCTGATACTCGCCCTGCAACTGCTGCACCAGCACACGGCCGCGCTCGGTGGCACGCGGAATCTGGCGGAACTGCTCCATCGAGCTTTCCATGATCTGCCAGCTTCGGGCACGCTGTTGCTGAATGTTGCGGTACGCCGTGGTGGCGCGAGTGAGATCGGCTTCATTCTGCAGAGTGTAGACGTCCAGCGTCTGCGCGCGAATCACCATCCGCTCACGGTTCATGTCCGCGAGGACAAGGAGGTCGGGAATTCGGTTGGTACCGATATAGGCGGCGTTGTCCGCCAGGGTGGAAATTCCGAAGTACCCTACCGCACCGACGGCAAGAGTAATGAGCGCGACGATCAGGAACCCCCCAATCAGTTTCACGCCCAGCGCAATGTTTTTCATTCTTGTTCTCCTCTCGACTATACCGGACATAGGCCGATTAACTCTAATAGTTAAATATTAATCGTAATATGAGCTATAATAATCGGTATGTCAAGAGGAAAGAGAGCTAATTTTCTTTTTTGGAGCTAAGCGAGTTCGCGATCGATGATCTCTTCGAGCACCCGCGCCGCTTCCACCATCACCGGAAGGCAGCCGTCGGTTTCGTCGCGCCAGTCTTCCTTGATGGGGGCGCAGTCGATATGCCCGAGGATATGCCGCATTCGCTCGAAGTACTCGCGGTTGAGTTCCTTGACGCGATCGCTCTCGTGTCCGCGCTCTTTGACAAACATGGCGCTGAACACCATCGAGGCGCCGGTGAGCACGCCGCAGGTGCTGTCGACGCCCATACCACCACCAAAACCCGCTGCCAGCTTGAGCGCAGGGTGCGGAAGCTCCAGATTGTAGGCGATGTTGGCCGCGTAGAGGATGGTCTCCGCGCAGTTGAGATCCTTCTGTTTGTTGAGGCGCCCCTCGACAATCTGCGAGAGGGTCTGAGGAGTTGACGAGTTCTGGTTCATGAAGGAAGTATATCACGAGAATCGGAGTCCGCTGGTGCAGACCGCAGCGGCTCGCGAACAAGAAACGCCATGACCAGGGCTCCTGATAGCGCGACCAGGGCGACCAGAGGCGAACTCCACGCAAGGCCGGCCGCCGAGGCAATCACCCCGATCACCACAGGGCTCGCTGCGCCGCCGATATCGGTGATGACCCGCCAGGTGACCAGAAACTCCACGATGCCGTCGTGCGGCGCGAAGTCGGTGCTCAACGTCATGTTGATCCCCGACCCAAGGCCGTTCCCCACCGCCAGAATCAGCGCCACTACCGCAAACAGGGCGGGCCGTGTCGCAATCGGCAGCAGGAGAAACCCTGCGGCAAAGATCGCCAGACAGGGTACCGCCGTCATCTTGCGCCCCCACCGGTCCATGATCGTTCCTGCCGGGTAGAAGAGCGCCATCTCCACGATGTAACTCAGGCTGAACAGCGCCCCAATCTGCGTGACCGACATTCCAATTCGGTCACCCCAGAGCGGAAAGATCACCTTGCGGGCCTCTCGCACCAGTTTCAGTGCAAAAATCGCAAATCCCGCGGTGAGAAACAGCCGCCGGTATTGGGCAAAGACTCCCGGAATCGCGCGAAAAACGGGCTGCCGCTTCACACCGGCGACGCGCACTGCCGGTGAATCGTACGGTGCAACCACCGCCACGATGCCGGCCACGAGTGCACTGACCGCGGCGAAGAGGAGAAACACTTCGGCACCGCCAAGGCGCTGAGCCACAACCCCACCGATAATCGGCCCCACCGACGAGCCCATTCGCGTCTCGCCGCCCAGGAGAGACAACGCACGCCCCCGTCGCTGTGCCGGAACCAGATCGCGGAAAAACGCGAGGCGAGAGATGAAGTGCATCGTGTGGGTCACCCCAAGACCAAACAGGGCCACCGCCAGAACGATGGGGCTGCGTGTGGCGTAGGCCGCAAGCGCCAGCAGCACTTCCAGGATCAAGGCGGCGATGATCGTCCGTTTCTTTCCAATACGGGCGACAACGCTTACGGTGGGGAAATTGCCAACCATCGCTCCCATCGCATAACTTGCCATGACCATACCGGTTGCCGATAAGGTCGCACCAAGGGATCGGATGTGAAGCGGGAGCACCGGGAGCAAAAACCCCGCACCGGTAGACCAGAGAAAGGCAGGGATGTAGAACGGAAGCACCAGAGAGCGCAACCGGAAATCGCCCGCGTCCATGGAAGCGCATCGTAGTGCAATC
>SLTF01000221.1 GCA_007130025.1 Spirochaetales bacterium
CAGATCATCGCCTACTGCCTCGGCCACGCATCCCTGAAGAATGCACCCCATATTAATGCGGACGCACTCGCGGCGAAGGGGCTTTCGGCACAGACGATCGACCTGATCGAGAACTCGCTCAAGAATTCCTTCAACCTTGCGGGGATCTTCAATCACTACGTACTTGGCGCGGAGGCACTGGAACAGGAGTTGAAAATTCCGGCGTCAACCTACGAGCTTCCCGGTTTTGACCTCCTGCGTCACCTGGGCTTCAGTGAGGAGCAGATCGCGGAAGCCGAAATTCACGTCTGCGGCGCCATGACCGTCGAGGGCTGCCCGGTGCTGAAACCGGAACACCTGCCGGTCTTTGACACCGCGAGTCCGTCGGGGCGCCTGGGGACCCGTTCCATCAACTGGAAGGGCCACGTCGAAATGATGGCCGCAGCGCAACCCTTTGTCTCCGGAGCAATCTCAAAAACCATCAACATGCCGAACTCGGCGACCATTGGAGAGGTTGAAGAAGCGCATATGCTCTCGTGGCGTCTCATGCTGAAGTCAATTGCGCTCTACCGCGACGGCTCCAAGCTGAGCCAGCCGCTCAGCAGCCTCGGCGCCGGCGCAGACAAAATCGCAGAGACCCTGCTCGCTCTGAAGACGCAGGCAGCATCAACCGACGCCGTGGCTCCATCTGCCGCCGCCGAGGCGGCCGCGAACGATTCGGTGACACCCGCCGCTGCGCGGGCCTTGAACCCCAGGGCTCGCCGGAAGGCGCTGCCGGGGCGACGGATTGGGTATACGCAGAAGGCCAAAATCGGCAACCACAGCCTTTTCATCCGCACCGGACAATACGCGGATGGCTCACTCGGTGAGATCTTTCTTGACATGCATAAGGAGGGGGCTGCCTTCCGGTCGCTGGTAAACAGTTTTGCAATCGCGGTCTCCCTGGGGCTGCAGTACGGAGTTCCGTTGGAAGAGTACGTCGACGCCTTCACGTTCACCCGCTTCGAGCCAAACGGCATTGTTTCCGGACACGAAAACATCAAGATGGCAACGTCGGTTCTCGACCTGGTTTTCCGTGACCTGGCACTCACCTACCTCAATCGAACCGACCTCGTGCAGGTGAAACCTGAAGACCTGATCGCTACCGGCACCCAGGATGGTCCTGAGGAGGCTGCCTCCAGACCATCCCAGGCGCCCGCCGCCGATCACACTTCCATGAAGGACAAAAACGGTGCAACGCCACCAGCGGCAGAGCGGTCCGGGTCGGACACGGTGTCCGGAGCCACGCCACGCGTAGGGTCTTCCGTTCGGGCCGAAGCACCGGCGAATGAACCGGCATCCCGAACCGCGGCGACCGCCGTGGCGGTTGCGGATCCCACCGTCCAGAGCCGGCTCGCCCGGCTGAAAGGATACGAGGGGGACCCGTGTCCTACCTGCGGTCACTTCACGCTTGTGCGCAACGGAACGTGCATGAAATGCGAAACCTGCGGTTCAACCACCGGCTGCTCCTGATTACCACGGGGCGGCTCGCGGCAGTTGCCGTAACCGCATCCGCTTTACTGGTCGCCCTGTCCGGATGCGCGGGTCTTCCACGGCCCGTGGCATCGACGCACGTCGAGCCCGCGGCCACCGTCGTTACCGTCCACGAGGCGGGAACCCTCCTCCTTCCGGATATCGACACCGACGTGATCATCGAAATTGCGCGATGGAAACATGACGCCGCGGCCGCGGTGTCGATAACCTTTGACGACGGGACCCTCGACCAGTACCTGCTTGCTGCGCCCGTCCTGGACGAACACGGAATGCGGGCGACGTTTTTTCTCATTCCCGGGTTCATGGATGGGGGAATCTGGAACGATTCCGGAACCGAACGGCTGCTCTTTGGATGGGATGCGGCACGCAACCTCCATCGCCGCGGCCACGAGATTGGCGCACACACCATGACGCACGGAGACCTATCCCGCGCCAACCGGCAACAGGTTTTCTGGGAGTTATCCGAGTCACGGCAGCAGCTTGAGGCACGCATTCCCGGAGCGCACGTTACCACCTTCGCCTGGCCGTACTGGCGCAGCGGCAGCGAAGCGCGCGCGGTTGCGTCCGAGGTTTTCACGGCGTCACGCGCGGGCGCGGCCTCTGCCAACCGTTTCCGGGAACACGGCATCCCCGAAGCACGCCCTGCCAATCGCTCTGCGGTCAACGCATTGGCCCTTCTGCCGTCGCATGACCCGGTCACGTGGAGGGAAGTAGCCGAGGAGCTGATCGACCTGCGCGGTTGGGGGGTACTCTCCCTGCATGGGGTAACCGACGGAGTGCTCGCGAACGAGGCCATTGGCTGGCAACCGTTGAGTCTCCATCAGCTGCGGGCGGTGCTCGAGTATCTGCGCGACGAGCGGTACTGGGTGGCTCCCTTCGGGACCGTCATGGACTACATCGTGCGCCGGGACGCAACAACGCTCACCATGGTGCCATCGGCGCCCGCGACCGGTCAATCTGCGGATTACCCTGCCGCCCGATTTGCCGTTTCACGATCAGCGGAAATCCAGGCAGCTCCCGCCGGTTTCATCACGGTTGTCATCAGCAACACTGTCGCCGCGTGCACCGCGCGCGTTCTTGC
>SLTF01000156.1 GCA_007130025.1 Spirochaetales bacterium
CGCGCGCCGAGCGAAAATCCTCCAGGTAGTTGCCGTTTGTTCGCGGGTAGAGCCGGAAGTCGTACCCGGGAATCTGGCGGAGCGCCGCCTCCAGACTACCCCGAATCGAAGCTGAGCCGTAGACCAGAATGTGGTCTCCCGGTTTCTCAGCAGGGACTCGCAGCTCGGGACGGATCAGCGGACCGATGTCTCCGTCGAAGAAGCTGCTGGACAGGACGTGGCTGACCCCCGGAGGAATCATGAACCGGTTCATCAGACGCGCAACCAGCCCCGCGGGCGTGAAATCGGGGACGCGGTCGAGAACCGCCTGATGGCAGAACGAAACAACGGGCAGCCGGCACCTGACCGCGGCGCGGGAGGCAAACGGCTCGTAGTCCGAGACCAGCGCGTCGATGCCCTCTCGTTGGAACTGCCGTCGGATCCGGTGCACGGTGTATGGGATCGCCGCCAGCAGCCGGGCGTTCTTGCGCAGGGTCTTTCCGTAACGTATCCGGTGATTCTGTTTGGCCAACTGCAGCACCGGGAGATGGCGGAACTCCAGGTCGGGGAGTTCCAGGCGCAGAAACGAAAGCACCGTCCGGGGCGCCCACACAACCACCTCGTGATCGCGACTCAGCTCCCGTGCAAGACAGGCCGAGCGTGCCGCGTGACCAAATCCCTCTCCGTTTATTGCCAGTGCGATCTTCATGCCACTTCACTCCCTGGCGCAACAGCGTCCGCGTGTACAACGGGTGCCGGCTCTGTTGCCGACGGTGTGCCCAGCAGGATCCCACCGAGCAGCCCGATGCGGCTGAATACGTAGTCGAGGCTGTCTTCCTTGAGCACCACCCGGTAATATGAGGTGCCGGTCAGATTCCGTGCCGAGGGATGCCGACGCAGCGCGTTGCGATTTCGCAGGGCGTCGAACCAGTGGACCAGACAGATGCGACCACCTCGTATTTCCAGCGCCGTCATCCCCCGCTTGCCGAGTACGCAGCCCGAGTTGAAGAGACAGGGAACAACGAAATCGGCGTTGTAGAGGCTTCTGCGTGCGGCTTCGGTCTTGACGTTTCGGTTTGTGTGCAGCAGCTCCTGCTGCAGTCGATCGATCTCGGTTCTGATTGCGATGCGTCGCGCTTCTGGTGCAGTCGGATACTCCTGGCAGCGCTGCTCGATCTCGAACCGCAGCACGTCCACCTTTGAGAGTGACTCGAACAGCGGGCGATGGGTATGGCCGATGATCGCAAGAAGACCCCGACTTCGCGCGAACTCGTAGACCCGCTTTTCGGTCACGAATCGTTTGCGGCTGTTGTGGGCAACGGTGCGATTCTTGATTTTCAGTGGATTGAGCAGATACTTCAGCACGTACCCGATCCACCGGTTGAACCGTTCGTACTTCCACAGCGGCTGGTGCCCGTGCAGAATGAACAGTCGGTTTCCCTTGCAGTTGAGGGTGACTCCCTCGCGTGGTTCCTCCGAGCCAAAGCAGTCCATGTCTCCCAGGTTGGCGAGGTCGTGGTTGCCCACAATCCGAATGAGTCGCCCCTCCTGGTGAAAGGCGCGAAACAGCGCGTAAAGAGACTGCCAGCGCTCAGCAATCGAACGGCGCGAAAAGCGCTGCAGCTCCTCAACGTCCCCGTTCAGGATGAGCGTGGAATCGTCCTCATAGTAGCGGCGTGCGAGCACCTCGCGGAACATCTCGCCGTTGTGCAGGAAGTCGTCCGTCCAGCTGCCGTTTCCCATGTGAAGGTCGCTGAAGATGACGATGCGCGCGTTGTCATCAATACGAAGCTCCTGCGATGTAGCATAGACTCGTTCAAGCGCTCGATCCGGCCGGGCGGAAGGTCTATTCATGGCAAAAGGATACATGCGCTTGTGTTAGGCGAGGATGAGGACGGAGCAGATACTGTGTTAATTTTTGGTGAGGAGTTTCTCAGCCGCGGGCGCGACGGATCACGCAGACATGTGAGGCCGCCCTACCCCAGCTCGCGGATCGCCTTCTTGAACTCGTCGCCCCGGACACGCGAGATGCCTGAGTGCGCCACGTCCTCGGTCTCCAGGATTCCACCGGGGGCTTCCAGCGCGTGGTCGCGCAGGTACTCTACTACCCTCGGGCGGCAGAATTGCCCCTGGCACCAGCCCATGCCGGCGCGGGTTCGGCGTTTGACGGCGTCGGGGCTCGTGACCGGAAGGCTACGCTGCATCGCATCGAGGATCTCGGCTTCGCTCACCTGCTCGCAGCGGCAGACGATGCGCTCGGGATTCCCCTTGGGAAGGGCAATGCGCTCCTTCAGTTCCGGCGTGGGCACGTTTCGCGGACCGTAGATGGGACGACGCGGGGCATCGACCCATGAGCAGGATACGGGGAGGCCGGCATCGTTCAGCTGCTGCTGCACCAGCTCTGCAATCGCAGGCGCCGCGGTCAGACCCGGGCTCTGGATGCCGGCGGCGTGGATGATGCGGGGGTGTTTTGAGCTGGGCTTGATGACAAAGTCGCCCGATGCGTCGATGGCGCGAACACCGGAGAAGGTGCGGATCAGGTGGGCGGGGTCGATCCTGGGGACGCTGCGCATCGCTTCACGAAAAATCGTGGCGAGCGAGGAGACGTCGGTTGCGGTGTCCTCGGGATCGGTGTCGTTCTGGGCGTCGGGTCCGATCATCAGATTGCCGTGGACCGTTGAAGTGACCAGGATTCCCTTACCGAGCGCCGTCGGCATCTGGAAGAGCACCGCATTGATCCGCTCGCCGGAACCCTTTCGAAACAGCAGATACTCGCCCTTGCGGAAGGTCAGGCGCACGTCGCCGTCATCGAGCATCGCGGAAACCACTCCGCTTCCCGCTCCGGCCGCGTTCACCAGGTGACCGGCGGTGAACTCCACTGTTTGGTTCGATACCCCCTGCTCGCAGGTGACGCGAATCCCACCGTCGGTACCGCCGTCCGGATCGATCGCCTTCACCTTCGTTGATGGGAAGAACCGTACTCCCGCCTCCACCGCCTGTTCCATCAGAGCGATGGTCAGCTCGTACGGGCTTGCGATCCCTGCGCCCCTGCACCAGAGCGCTGCGGAGACGGCCGGGTTTACCTCCGACTCCATTGCCATCACCTGCTCCCGGGTGAGAAGCTCGAGATCGTCGACGCCGTTCTGTCTGCCCTGAGCGAGGATTGCCTCGAGTCCGTGAGCCTCGTCCTCTGAGAAAGCGAGTATCATGCTGCCGGTCGTGCGAAAGCCGAAGTTGAGTGCCCGTTCCAGTTCGGGATACATCAACCGCCCCGGATAACAGAGCTTGCCTCTCAGGCCGGACTTTTCCGCGTATCCGCCGTGGATGATCCCGCTGTTGGCCTTGGTTGAGCCCATGGAGACGTCGTTGGCCTGTTCGATCACCACGATCCTGAGGCCGGAGTGTCTCGCCCGCCACGCGGTCATGGCTCCCACCACCCCCGCACCGATGATGATGAGATCAGCCGTCTGGTTCATGCCATTGCCTCCTCGGGGTGCCGTGTACGCACCATCGTGCGCAGCACGGGTATCACGATAGTACGGAGCGGCCCCGTTTTCGGCAAGCCTGGGTAGTGCACCGGGAGCTCCCGCGAGTCGCTTCCTTGATCCCCGGCACAAGGCGGTCTATACTGCCCGACCATTGCTTTTCACCATATGGAGGGTAGACATGGAGGCAACACGGGAGAATTGGGGAAGCCGGATCGGCTTCCTGTTGGCGGCAGCCGGGTCGGCGGTTGGTCTGGGGAATATCTGGCGGTTTCCCTACATGGCGGGCTCCAACGGCGGCAGCGCGTTCATCATCATCTATCTGGCGTTCACGTTCACCATCGGGCTGTGCATCATGATCGCCGAGTTGGCGGTCGGGCGCCGGGCGAAGCTGGCGGCGGTCGGCGCGTACAAGCACTACAGCGATCGCTGGACCTTTGCTGGAGCCCTGGGGGTGCTCTCCGGATTCCTGATCATGGGCTTCTATCCGGTGGTCGGGGGTTGGGCGCTCGCCTACGTGTGGAAGTCGATCACCGGACTGTTGGCCGACTCCGGCGCCATCGGAAGCGTGTTTGGAGGCTTCATCACCAGCCCGGTGCAGCCGGTTGCGTGGATGCTCGCGTTTCTGGTGCTTAACGTGGTGATCGTCGCGAAGGGAATCTCGGGCGGCATCGAGAAGGCGGGCAAGATCCTGATGCCGGCACTCTTCGTGATGCTGATCCTGCTGGGCATTCGCAGCATCACCCTTCCCGGGGCGGGCGCAGGGCTTGCCTTTCTGTTTCGGCCGGACTTCTCGGCGGTCACCGGCACCACCGTTCTCGCCGCACTGGGACAGTCGTTCTTCTCGCTCAGCCTGGGAATGGGGTGCATGATCACCTACGGAAGCTATCTCAAGAAATCCGAAACGATTCCGTCCAACGGTCTGATCATCGTGAGCCTTGATACCACAGTGGCGCTGCTGGCCGGCCTGGCAATCTTTCCTGCGCTGTTTGCCTTCGGAATGGAGCCCGCGGCCGGTCCCGGCCTGGTTTTTGTGGTGGTTCCCTCCGTCTTCGCGCAGATGGGTGGAATCGGAGTGGTTCTCTCGGTCGTGTTCTTCGTGGCGCTGACCGTTGCGGCTCTCACCTCGTCGGTGTCGCTCTTTGAGGTGGTGGTCGCCTACCTGATCGACGAGAAGCGAATCGGGCGAACCCGGGCCGTCGTCGGAAGCGGTATCATCATGGCGATCATGGGCGCGCTTGCATCGCTCTCGCTGGGTGTGATGTCCGGCACCCCCATTCCCGTGCTCGGCGTAGGTGCCTTCGACCTGTTCGACATCCTCACCGACAAAATCTTCCTCGCGATCGGCGGACTGCTCCTTGCGGTCTTCGTCGGATGGGTGATCAACAAGGACGACTTGCAGGCGGAGCTCACCAACGAAGGGACGCACGCATTCGCCGGCTTCACCCTCTGGTATAACGCCGTGAAGTACGTGATCCCGGTCGCGATCGCGGTTGTCGCGATCGTGGGAATCATCTCGATCGAACAGACCGCCCTGATGCTCCTGGGGCTTCTGGTGATCGCGGGCTTTGCGCTGTTCTCGCGCAGGTTCTGACGGAGCCGGCGCCGCCGGCAGACGGAGATACCGCCGTGGCGAGTTCGCCGCGGCCGTACCAACTCCCAAGAAATTTTCTCAGTTCGTGAAGCAGCGTGACATTTTGCTCTGTATTACCTATTGGAACAGGGTGTTCCATACGGTATACTACAGGAGGAAGGGATGTACGCTGTGGAATGGATTGACGAGTTGGAAAACACGCTCTGTGATGCCGTGGAGGTCAAGAATCGCGAAGCACTTCACCGCTACGTCGTTCAGGTGGCCGATCGCTTCACCGGGCCGGAAGAGAGCGGCCGCATGATTCCCACGATTCTTTCGGAAATTCGCGACATCAAATCGGACATTCGTGACATCAAGGCAGAGAGCCTCACCATCCAGGGTGAGATCCGCGGCATCACGCAGGAGATCCGAACGATCAACACCCGCCTCGAAGCGTTCGACCAACGGTTCGCAGAGAGAAACCGCCAGACGGACAAGAGATTCGAAGCCACCGACAAGCGCTTCGACGACACAATTCACCAGATGGACAAGCGCTTTGAGGACATGAACGCCCGGTTCAACGGCACCCAGATGATGCTGGCGCTCGGGTTCACGGTGATCGCCACCATGATGACGCTGATTCGGGTGTTTGGATGAGTCAGCGACCCAATGCCTCCAGAGCCGCCAGAGCCCGGTCGGCGTCGGCGCTTGGAACAAAGATGTGGTCGTGATAGAAGCCGGCCACTACGTTCGCGCTGATCTCCCATTCCGCGAGCCGGTTTGAAACCGCGGCCGTCAAGCCGACCGCCTCAAGGCTGGAATGCACGTTCAGGGTGATCCTGCGAAACAGCGCCTCGTACGGCAGGCGATTGCGGTCCGCCGCCGTCCTCGTCAGAGTCAGCGTCACGCCCTCCGACTCGCGGATCATCGCCCACGCATCCCCCGTCAGCCCAACCTCCTCGCCAAACGGGACCGAGCAGAACACGTAGTCGTCGGGATCGAGTTGCGGGTTCATCGACTGCATGAGTATCGCGAGATTGCGCTCTCCGGACATTTTCTGCACTCCCCGCACAGTGTACTCCCCCGCCCGCACCTACACCAGCCCGGAGCTGAGCAAAAAGATCGCTCCTCCGTGGGTGATGGTCGCCGGAAGTACGCCGTACTTCTCGCCTACGATACCCGCGATGATCCCTTCCCACAACGTGAACAGCAGAAGAGGCACCCCCACCGAACTGACGGTGGTGGCCAGAAAGACGTGGCAGAGCGCGAATACCAGCCCCGACTGAACGCCGGGAGTCACCCAACCAGAACGCACGGCGGCACCCCGGTCTGCAGCGCGGCTGCGAGCCCGTTCGGCGTGGCGCCGCTTCAACCCCTCAAGGACGTATCCACGAAACAGCAGCTCTTCCAGCAGATTCCCCAGCATGGCGAATACCAGGATCGCCGGGAGCAGCCGCGCCGCAACGGCGCCGCCACGCATTTCCAGCGGCACCAGCAGACGGTACAGCGCGATAAACGGCAGCACCACCGCGACGAAACCGGCCAGGCCCGCGGACACTGCCGGAACGGTTGAGCCACGAAGCCACGCAATGCCTGTGCGGTTCTCTGCATCGGCGAAGAAGAGACCACCGACGAGTGCGGCCGCGCTGATTCCGAACAGCACCAGAAACCACGGGTCATCAGAGAGCCGAATCCAGAAGACGCCGCGGTAGGCACCAAAGCTCCACAGACCCAGCGGCGTGAGCGCGTCGCGCAAGAGCACGAACACCAGCAGATAGAGCGCCACCCGCGCTGCGGCGTTGGGGCGGGTGAAAACCAGCACCGCACCTACCAGCGCGAGCCCCGGCAGCACACGAACGAGATACGTTGACATAATCGATAGTGTTTCCATGCGCGCGAATCTACCGGAAACCTTGCGAAAGTTCTCGTACAGATGTACGATAGTGAACAGATGTCCGAAACCGATCCCCGCGTTGAGCGAACGCGCACACAGCTCGCACAATCCGCCTCAGCACTCCTCATCTCCGATGGATGGGAGGCGATGTCGGTTGCCGCCGTCTGCGAGCGCGCCCGCGTCAGCCGCTCTACCTTCTATCTGCAGTTCCAGCAGCCGTGGGAGCCCGTTGTCGAACACCTCACGTCCCTCTTTCGAAGCGAATACCCTGCACTGCTGGCAGGCAGCTCGGCGCTCGACCCGGATTCCTTGCTGCTCAACGGGCACCCATTGAGCTATTCGTTCTTCGAGCACGTCGAGCGCCACGAAGCACTCTACCGGCGCGTTTTCGAGCACACGGCCGGCGCTCCGGTGTCTCGCCAGCTCACCTCGCGGATTGCCGACCTCTCGCGGCACTACCACGGCGCGCTTCGTGCGATCAGCACCGAACCGATCGAACCCGATCTTGTCGCCGGCTATCTCGCAGGCGCTCTCGTAGAGGTTGCGGGGCGGTGGATCATCTCACAGCCGCGCCGATCGGCTGCCGCCATGGCGTACTGGTTCTCGCAGATGGCGGCGCCGGGACTGCTCCAGATGATGGGACTGAGCTCGCTGCTCGAGGGGTAGCGCGAAGCGGACTGTGGGAAAGTGACCCACCCGTCAGGTTGCACGCCGCGGCCTTCGTTCAGTGAAGTGGCCCAAGCTCTCGAACAATTCTATCGTAATCTGAAAACGGGAGCCGCGTGCGACGCACATCACGAAGACCCCGTGATTCATAGAGAATTTGTGCCCGGGCCTGATTCGAGTCTGACCCGGTGTAGAGCCGGAGAAACCGGTATCCCCTTTCGCGAACCACCTCAATAACGTGATCCAGCAGGTTCTTGCCGACACCTTGGCCTCGAGCTTGCGGATTGACGCAGAACCAGCTCACCCAACGGGCCTCGGTCTCGTCTTCGGCTCTCGCGTAGAGCCCGATCGTCCCCCGAACGCGCCCGCTGTCGTCGAGATCGACCCAGGTATCGTCAATGGAAGCAACTCCAGCGAGCCGCATCGCGTGTCGAACCAGTACCTGGTTTCGTCTGCGCCACATCCAATAGAACATCCGTTCGACCGGGCCGCGCGACGGAAACACGGTCTTCACCAGCTGCTCGGCCTGGTCTACCGTGGCCATAGTCATTTGAGTAATCATTTCCATTCTCCTTAAATTGAAGTTGAGCTCAATTTCAATTTAACTCCTTCGTGATCGGCGTGTCAAGAGAATTTGAGTGAAGATTCAACTTTCCAGATCAGTCGAAGGCGTGGTACTCTTGGTCATGTCGCGAGAGCCCCGAATCCCCCAGCAGAATCGCAGCACTCAGACCCGAGAGCGAATCTCTACCGCAGCGCGTGATTGCTTTGTGCGCGAAGGGTACGACCGCACCCAGGCAAAAGACATCGCATCAGCGGCAGGTGTGTCGATAGGGACGTTTTACGAGTATTTTCGAGACAAGACCGCTGCATTCCAGAGTGTGCTCGACGACTTCTCAGCGGCGTACGAGGCGCTCGACGTAGAACGGTATCTGAATACCAGTCCCGGTGTCGAGGGCTTCAACGCGCTTCTCGCCGCGCTGCGAGAATGGGTGCGTGGGTTTGGGTGCCTCTACAGAGACTTCTACACTCTCTCGGTTCGGGATCCGACGTTCGAAGAGCCTCTTGCGAAGTTGGAGACTCGCATCGAGTCTCGTTTCGAGGCGGCGTTGCGAAATACTACGCTTCGGGCTCACCCCTCGCGAGCGGCGGCCGCCGCTCGGCTCGCCTACACGGTGGCCGAAGCAGTGCTCTTCCGCGTGGCGGAAGAGACCGACGAGACAACCGCAACCAGTCTGCTCCACGAGGCCGCCGTATGCCTTGACGCGTATACCCGGGCACGGTCTCGATGAATGGGGCGCAAGGACGACCGGCTCTCCACGAAATCAATACCCGCCGTACCGTTCATCCGGTCCGCTGCGCGTCAAGCCGTGTCGCCCGTTCTTGACAATCATCCGGGTAGCCGATAGCGTGGTACCGGGCACGCAGCCGGGACCGACCGTGCGCGCACCGGGAATCAGGTCATCCTGTTCTTCCAATTTTCCGCGTTCGCCTCCCAATCGAGGTTGTGTGTCCAGAAGGACACGCAGATGAACCACTCCGAACAACCCATCAACACTCTGAAACAGGCGCTCCAAAGCCCGTGCACACATCGGGACATGGAGCTCGCCCTGCAGCCGATGCCCAACTACCGCACAACCCCGGGAGGCCCCAACGATACGCCGCTGTCGTTCTGGGCGTCGTGGGAGCTGAAGGATCGTCCCCGCAGAATCGCCCTTCTGCTCGACGACTGTCAGGAGGAGTACCGACCGTACGCCGCCGGGATCCTTCCCAACATGGTCACGCTGGTCGACGCCTTTCGGAATGCCCGATCCCGAAGCGATGCCGTGTGTATCGCGTGGAGTGCGTGGAGCCGACGGTTTGACGACGGCATCTCCAACGCAATGGACCGCTGGTACGGTCCGAGGGGACTTCGTCCGGAGAATCCCGAAAACGCCGCCTACGTCTTCACCGGAGCCGCGGGGCTGGAGCCGTTGTCGGAGATCGCTCCAACCGACCAGGAGATTTCCGACGGATGGTTCTATCACGGAAAACACCTCGACATGTTCTGGACCTACAACGATGACGGAACCTCCTATCTGGATGAGAAACTGAAATCGCATCACATAGACACCATTGTGATCGTTGGCCTGTGGACCGATGAGTGCGTACTTGCCACCGCCTACGCCGGTAACTCGCGCGGATACGACGTTGTAGTGGTTGGCGATGCGGTCGCAACGGCGACTGCCAATCAGGAAACCGCGTTGACGATTGCCAACAGCACAGTGGCGAAGGTGCTCTCGACGCAACAGGTTCGTCACTACATCGAGCAGGAGTTTTTTCCCGGGGAACCGGAAGCCGTGAAAGGGACCGACCACCCCGACGGAAGAAAATCGCCGGCAATTTGATACAATTTTCGTCATTTTTTCTGTACATGTCGACGTCTTCACGGTAGAGTAACGGCGGTTTCATACAACACGGACAGTGGATCCGTCAGCCAGATGAACGGGTGCCCTGGCAGAAGAGAGGTTCTTGTAATGAAAATCATGATCTGGATGCTCTTGGCCCTGACGCCGGCGGTGGCGTGGTCGGTGTATGCCTTCGGTCTTCACGCACTGATGCGAGTCCTGACGGGGACCGTGTCGGCCGTTCTCGCCGAAGCGATCTACCAGAAAATCACCGGGCAGAAAATCACGGTGAAAGACGGAAGCGCCGCGATCACCGGAACGCTGATGGGAATGGTCGTGTCCGTTTCCACCCCG
>SLTF01000052.1 GCA_007130025.1 Spirochaetales bacterium
TCCAACCAGCCGAGGTTGAGCATGACGGCAAGACCATCCGGGCTCACCGCAAGGCAACCGAGGCTGAGCTTCAGGATATGCTCTTTGGCTGGCTCGTTGAGACCGGGGTGACGAGCAACTCGGTGATCTACGTGAAGGACCGCGCAACCGTGGGAATTGGGACCGGCGAGCAGGACCGCGTAGGGGTTGCCGAGATTGCGCGAGACAAGGCGTACCGCAAGCTTGCGGATCGCATCGCGTGGGAACGATTTGCTACCGCATACGCGGATTTGTCTGATCGCGACCAGCTCTCCGAAGTTGACTCCGAAGTCCAGGAGCGTCGTGGCGGACTTTCCGGAGCGATCATGGTTTCGGACGCTTTTTTTCCCTTTCGCGACGGGGTTGACGTTGGAATTCGGGAAGGAATCCGAGGTGTAGTGCAACCGGGGGGGAGCGTTCGTGACTGGGAAGTGATTCAAGCGTGCAACGAGGCCGGTGTCGCCATGGTGTTCACCGGCGAACGCAGCTTTCGTCACTGATCCATTGCACTTTACCCCAGGCGGACTACGCGCTATGATAGGGCCATGAGCGATCGGGAAATCGTACCTCGAGAAACACTGGTGCGGCAGGGAATGCATGGCTTTGCCGGTGTAGGGGGCGGAGTGCTGCTGCTGGTATTGCGAGGCCTGGCGCGGATCGGTGGCGGCTTCTCTCCGGTAGGTTTGATTGTTGGGACTGCGCTCACCTTCGTCAGCCTCGGTGCTGCCGCCAAGGATCCCGCAGACCGCGATGCAGGGATGATCGGTGGCGCCGCCGGCGTCGCAACCATGGTTGCGTCGTTGCCTATCGTTGGGGGCCTTGCCTCTGCCCTGATGTGGTTGTCAGGGATTGGGCTGCTGATAACCGGCGGCATCAGCCTCTACCGCTTTCACAAAGGGCTGAAGGCGCGCGGATGAGTGATTCTCCGGACGTGCGGGGAGCAGATGGGGAATCCACCCCGAATCAACCTGAAAGGAGAAAGCCGATGCCGTGGCGATTGGTTCTGTTCTTGCTGTTTCTTGGTGTTGTCGTTGCGTTTGCGGGCTTGAACGCGGGAAACGCAACCGACGTTACCTTTGGGTTCCATACGTTTGAAGATGTCCCGATCTTCATCAGTCTTTTTGTTGCCTTCTTTCTGGGCGCTTTGATCGTACTCCCGTTTACGCTGTTTCGCCGCTCAAAGAAGCGGGACAAAACGCCGAAAAATAGAAAAGACGAGAAACAAGGGCAGAGTCGGCCGAGTCGCAAAGAACGACGTCTCGCCCGGCAAGTCGAGAAAGACCAGAATAGCGCCGACGAAGCAACTCCGGTACCCTGATCCCGGTGCCCGCCGGCGAAATGGAACGGTGGGCATGAGGAATCGCAATTCAATACAATCTCTTTTTCACGCAACAGTTGGCGCAGCAGGTGTGGTTCTGCTGTTGTTCACAAGCGCGACCGCGTTTGCGGCCGACGGTCCCGGACGGTTTTCGCAGGTTCACGCCGCGTCGACAATTCGGGAGAGCCGATTGTTGCTGAACGATTTGTTGATTTCGCTGAGAGAACCCTCCGACCTTCGGCGGACACACGCTACCATTGCCGAACTCGCGGAACTATCGGGCGACTTTCAGGACGCGCAGCGGCACTACCGATTGGCGTTTGACGCACACGACCAGGACTCGGGATCACCGCTGCTGCTGCGTTCGGCTCACCTGCGTTTTGAGCTCGGTGACCTTGGGGGCGCGCGCGAAGAGGCCGACCGAGTCGCCGCCATGAGCAGTCCGGCGGATACCGCAATCAAAGCGCGGTTACTGGGCGTGCGCATCGATATCGCGGAAGGTGACTCATCGTCAGCGATGCGGCGACTGCAGTCGGTGGCGATCAGTGCGGCCGGCCCTCCGTCGGTCCTTTTCGAGGTGCACGATCTCGCCCGACAGCTCGGAAACGGCGATCTTGCCTCGCGATCACAGCAGTTGCTTGCCACCCACCACGCCAACAGCGTTGAGTACGCGTTAATCCGCGTCGATCGAGGCGCAGCAGATCGGCGGATAGAACGGATGCCCACTCCAGCGCATATGCTGGTGTCGATTCCGTACGGAACGCTACCCGAAATCAGCCCGGGTTCCCCGGCGCCCACACGTACCGCTTCCACGCCGTCCACCACGCCCGCGGGGCCCCGGACACCGGCGCCTTCCGCCACCCCTTCGGCTGACGCTCAGCTTGCGGTTGGGATTCAGGCAGGATCATTTCGGGACGCGGAGAATGCTGCCTTCATGGCACGAGATATTCGCAGCGCAGGGTTTCCGGCCGAAGTCCGGGAACGAGGTGGGGAGAACGGAGCGATGTTCGTGGTTGTTGTTCCCGTGCCAAGCGGCACGACCCGGGAGGCGGCGATTCGAACGCAGATCGGAATGAAAGATGCGGGTTTCGAGGGGTTTCTGCTCTTTCAGTGAAATCTGCCCCAAAGCTTGGTGAAAGATCGGGGAGACGAAAGCAGGCAGAACAAACGGTGATTTATAGAGGGTATGAGATCAATTACCCACGGGGCACCGGTGCAGCAGGAGCCGCCGCA
>SLTF01000140.1 GCA_007130025.1 Spirochaetales bacterium
AGATAGTCACGCCGCTGGGCAAGGAGCACGAGTATTTGCCGAAGTTCGCCCTGGCGTGATCGCAGCAGGTAGGCCGGTGATTATGGGGTGCGTGGCAGTTTCACCAAGCTTTGAGGCAGTTACCAACGGAAGCCGCCTTGTCGCCCACATACCACCCCAGTAAACTACCCACGGAATGCCCGATGAGCCCCGTCAAACGCCGGGAAACCGACTTCGCTTTCTCACAACCAGCGCTGAGTACTACGAGGCCCTCGCCGCGTGCCTTGCCAAGGCGCAACACCGGATTCTCATCGTTGGATGGAGCTTTGACGATCGGGTCGTTCTGACCCGCGACGCTGAGCGGCCTCGGAAGTCGGTCGGAGACCTCCTTCTGGAGTGCGCCGCGCGCAGGCCAGAACTTCTGATTCAGCTGCGAATCTGGGAAGCTCCGCCGATGTTTGGTGCCGACCAGTACCTCTCTCAATCGTTTCGTGACCGGGTCGCCAAAACGGAGAATCTCGATTTGCGGTTTGTCCCGTTGGATTCCGCCTTCGCCGGACGGCACGAAAAGTACGTGCTCATCGATTCAGTACTTGCGTTCTTGGGCGGAATCGATGTCACCCACAGCCGGTGGGATCGCGCTGATCACAAGGCGAAGAACGCGAAGCGTACAAACCCGCAGGGGGAACGCTACGTCCCCTATCACGACGTGCAGATCGCCCTGTCCGGACCAGTTGTCGGCGAACTCTGGCGGGTGGCCACCGGTGACGGGATTGTCGAAACGGCAGCGGAGCCCATGGCGCCGGAAGAGTCCTGGTGGCCGCCTGACCTGCCGGTCGACGCAGAAGACGCCGTCATCTCGCTGGTGCGGACCCGACTCGATCCCCACACCGATAAGACCGCGGTGTCGGAGATCCGGGACAGGTATCTCGACCTCATCGGTCGCGCCCAGACCAGCATCTACATCGAGAATCAGTACTTCAGCAGCGCCGCAGTGACCGACGCCATCATCAACCGCGTCCGGGAACCGCACGGGCCGGATGTCGTCATCATCATGTCACTGCGCCTCCCCGATACGCTTGGGCGCATGACCATGGGCACCAACAACTCGGTGCAGCTTTCGCGGCTGCTGAACGAGGACGCGCACGGTAAGGTTACGTTCTTCAGCCGTGTGGCGCCGGACGATCCGGATACAACCGTCAAGGTTCACTCCAAGCTCATGATCATCGACAGTCGAGTCATTACCCTTGGTTCGGCCAATATCAGCAGACGGTCCTTCCGCATGGACAGCGAGCTCAACATGATTATTGATGCCCATGACAGCGACAATCACGATCTCGTGCGACAACTCGAAGCGAGGCTCTGCGCCCAGCACTGCGGACTGTCGACTGCTGAATGGATCCGCCTGGTGGCTGATCACGATGGATCGGTGCCGGCCGCGTTGAAGGCCCGTGCCGCCGACTGGCCGGGGCTTCGTCCGGGGAAGTTGTCACTCGACCCCACCCATCTGCCGGCCGAGCTCATCGAAAAACTCGACATGGACAAACCACCTCAGGCTGAGTCCGCGATGCAACGACTGGTCCAGGCAAATCCCGGCGGGATACGAGCACGGATCCGGCAGGGCCTGTTGGTGGTCCTGGCCCTCGCTCTTGTCTCCGCGGCGGCGGTTCTCTTTGTCCGCATCGACATCGATATGGAGGCCATCCTCGAATCGGTCCGCCAGATCTACCGCACCCGCCCGGTGCTGGGTATCGCGCTGACCATCGGAAGTTACTGGCTCTCGATTGCGCTCTTTGTCACCATCGTCGTGCCCATTGTGTTTTTTGCTGCATTGCATGGGCCGCTGCTCGGCATCCTTTTCTCCATTGCGGGGCTGTTCTCCGGCGCGGCCGTGTACTACCGGCTCGGACTCCTGGTCTACGATGCCAACTGGGTCAACCGCTTCAAGGCCATACGAGTGGCGAAAGAGCAGCTCGAGCGCATCAAACCGTACGGGGTGTGGGCCGTCGCAATATCGCGTATGGTTCCATCGGGACCGTTTGCCGTGGTCAATTTTGTAACGGGAATGCTCGGGTTCACCTGGCGGCAGTTTCTCGTTGGATCGCTGATCGGGCTCCTTCCCGGAATCGTCGCGTTTTCGCTGTTTGGCGAAATCATCCAGAACGTATTCACCGATCCAGGCTGGACCAACATCGCGCTGCTCGCGGGTTTTCTGGTCGTGTACTTCACCGCCGCCCGCCTTCTGCTGGGCCTGATCAGAAAGATCGCCGGGTGGGCGACAGGCGACGGAGATGAGTGAGCGATGCGGATCATGACGTACAATACGCACGGCTGTGTTGGAACCGACGGCAGATATGATCCCGGGCGCATCGTGGATGTCGTGCAGCAGATGAGCCCGGATCTCCTCGGCTTGCAGGAGGTACGCCTGCCGCAGGACTCCGGGCCCCACCTGCTCTCCCGACTTCAGACAACGCTTCCCGACTATTCCATCGTCTTCGGCGAGACCCTCGCCGACGAGCGCGGCGCCTACGGAAACGCGCTTCTTTCCCGGTATCCGGTCGGCGAAT
>SLTF01000224.1 GCA_007130025.1 Spirochaetales bacterium
AAGTACCGATACGCCGACGTCCTCCTGATTGACGACATCCACTTCCTGCAGAAGAAGCCCGAGACGCAGGAAGAACTCTTTCACACCTTCAACGCGCTCTACGACTCCAACAAGCAGATGGTCTTCACCTGCGACCGTCCGGTCTCGGAGATCCGCGACCTCACCGATCGCCTGCGCAGCCGGTTTGAACGGGGTCTCAACGTTGACCTCCAGCCGCCGTCGTTTGAAACGCGCTTCGCCATTCTGAAGAAGAAGATCGAACGGGCTACCATCGCCATCCCCGAAGAGGTGATCGAGCTCATCTGCAACAACGTCACCACCAACGTTCGTGACCTCGAGGCCGCGCTCACCAAGCTTATCGCCTACGCCGACCTGGTAGACAAAGATATCACCCTCGACGTTGCGCGCAACCAATTGAAGGATGTGTTTGCCAGCCCCAAGCAGAACAACATCACCATGGATGTCATCCAGCGTACGGTGGCGGACTACTTCAACCTGTCGAGCCAGGAGTTGAAGGGAAAGAAGCGAACCAAGGTCATTGCCTTTCCCCGTCAGGTGGCGATGTTCATTGCCCGGGAGATGACCGAGTATTCAACCACGGAGGTAGGGCTCGAGTTTGGCGGACGGGATCACACCACCGTCATGCACGCCTGCCAGCGCATCGAGAGCCGGATGCGCACCGATCCCACCCTGGAGCCCACGGTGCAGTTCCTGATCCGACAGATCAAGGAACAGGGAACGAAGAACTGACGCTGGAATCGCCGCCGGCCGGGCTGGGGACAGGATGAGGGCGGGGTGTGGACAACTCCCTGCGAATGGTTGTTTCGGATGGCTGGATTCTAACATGTGGAGAGAACGGGGAGAACCCGGTGTGAGTCTTCCACAGGCTAATGTTTTGTGATACGAGAGGCTGTGCGGGTTATCCACATCTGCACAGGCCCTACTACTATGATTACTAGAGTTTTATATTAAAGGAAGGAGAGGGAAGAATGAAGTTTGCATGCGATAGAGACGCCCTGCTCAAAGAGATATCCGTTGCCGCGGAGATCATCTCGTCACGGAATACCCTTTCCATCCTGTCCAACGTGTACCTCGATGCACGAGACAACGCCGTCGTTCTGCGCGCCACCGATCTCAAGGTCGGCTTTGAGACCCGGATCCCGGTTGAGGTGATCACCCCCGGACGAACCACGGTCTTCTGCGACAAGCTGCTCGGCATTCTGCGAACGGTTCCCGAAGGCGACGTGGAGTTCGAGCAGAAAGACAACGGCACCTTCATCATCCGGCCACGTACCCGCAAGGTGGACTTCCGGCTGAAGAGCATCGACGCGGAGAAGTACCCCGAGGTGCACACCGCGGGCGATGAAGCGTTCTTTGAGGTGGCGCAGGCGGACATCATCGAGATGATCGGCCAGACGATCTTTGCCGTCAGCGACGATGAGACGCGCTACTTCATGAACGGGGTCTACATGGAGCAGTCCGAAGGCGAGCTGGTGATGGTGGCTACCGACGGGCGGCGCCTGTCGTTCATCAAGAAGGTTCCCGGCAAACCGGTTCCCGAGTTTCCCGGCGTCATCGTGCCACCCAAGGTGCTCAACCTGGTTCGAAAACTGGCGAGCGGTGAGGGGAACTTCCTGCTGGCGGTGACCGACAAGAACCTCTTCGTGAAGTTTGACAACCGCCGCATCTCATCGGCGTTGATCGAAGGGCAGTTTCCCAACTATCGCCGCGTGGTACCCGAGACCCAGGAGCACCAGCTCACCGTTCGCAAGGACGATCTGATGGACGCTCTGAAGCGGGTATCGCTGCTGGTGGAGAAGAGTCGCCGGATCTACATCGGGCTCTCGGAGAACCAGCTCGAGCTTACCGCCGAAGAGAGCGACATCGGAGCGGCAACCGAGGAAGTCTCCTGTACCTACAGCGGCCCCGAAAACCGCATCGCGCTGAACTACCTGTATCTCAGCGAACCGCTTCGGGTCATCGATACCGACACCATCGTGTTGCAGTACACCGAGCCAAACAAGGCGATCACCATGCTCTGCGAGCCGAAGAAAGATTACTTCCACATCGTGATGCCAATGCAGCTCGACTAGCCCCGGCTCACCGCCGCGGTCCAGCCGAGTAACGTGGAAGGTCTTGGAGCAGCCGACGCATGAGTTTTCAGTCCGTTCGGCTCTACAACTACCGAAACCTCGCCAACGCCACCGTCTCCACCGACGCCTCCGAGGTCTTCCTCGTGGGCGAAAACGGCCAGGGCAAGAGCAACTTCCTCGAGGCGGTCTACGTCCTCTGCTACGGCAGCTCCTTCCGCACCCGCACCGACGGCCTCCTCCCCCGCCAGGGAACCACCGAGTGTTCGCTCGCCGGGCGGATCCAGACCGACGACGCAGGTTCCAATGTGGGGGCGGCGGGGCTCACGCCGGCGGCGCAGCACGCGGCGCCCACCGAGCACGTCGCACTCACGGAGCACACGGTTCGCTGGCGCGACGGCAAGAAGGAGATCACCGTAGACGGCGAGACCATCGCCGACCGGCGCGATCTGGTGCGAACGGTGCCCTGCATCGTGTTCTGTCACGATGATATTCAGTTTGTCCGCGGCGCGCCCGACATGCAGCGCTACTTTTTTGACCAGACGCTCAGCCTCGACGATCCGCTTTTCATCGACACGCTGAGGGCGTACCGAAAGATCCTTCGTCTGCGGAACACGGCGCTCAAGGAGTACCAGACCGATCTCCTGCCGATCTACGACCAGCAGCTCGCCGCGACCGGCCTGGAGATCCAGCGCCGCCGGCGCGAGGCGGTGGATCGCTTCAGCCTCACGTTTGCCGAACTGTTCCGCGGAATCTCGGGTTCAACGCACAATCTGGCCGTTGACTATCGGCCGTCGTGGAAGAAGGATCCGCCGCTGGACAAGGTGCTCGCGGTGCTCGAGTCGCGCCGCGACATGGACCTTTCGCTGGGTACCACCACCACCGGCCCCCATCGCGACCGCTTTCGCTTCGTCATGGACGGCGCCGACTACACGCAGACCGCCTCCACCGGGCAGCTGCGGCTGACCTCGCTGGTGCTCCGGGTGGCGCAGGCGCGCTTCTTCTCCGACCGCGCCGGCCGAAAGCCCCTGCTCCTCCTCGACGACGTCCTGCTCGAACTCGATCCCACCCGCCGCGAGCGCTTCCTGCACGCGCTCCCCGCCTTCCGCCAGGCCTTCTTTACCCTGCTGCCTGACGAGCAGTTCACCGGCCTGCGCAAAGCTGATACACTGGTCTATCGGGTTCACAACGGCCGCATCGAGCTCGGGGCCTGAGCCGCGGGTACATTTGTCCACGGGCCCATCTGGATCGCAGAGCATGAAAAAAACTGAGCGCCCCCAACGCGCCGGCGAAATCCTTGAGACCTTCTTCCGCCGCAACAACATCGCCGGCGGCGAAGAACACGTCGCCTTCTACCGCAACTGGGAGGAGATCGTCGGCTTCGATCTCGCCACCCACACCAGCGTCACCGACATCCGAAACAGCGCCCTCGTGGTAGAGGTGGACCACCCCGCATGGATGCAGATGGTACAGCTGCGCCAGAACCAGATCCTCGCTACCGTACAGCGCCGCTTCCCCAAGCTCGACGTAAAGAGCCTCAACCTTCGTCTCGTCGAGCGTCTTGGCACCCCGGTCGTTGCGCCACCAGCGCCTTCGCGCAAAACCCCGCCACCGCGAGCCGCGGCGCGCAACCAGAAGAGCGCGGCTGCCGACGAGCCCCCGGCGACCGACAGAGGCGAATCACCCGAAACGCCCGAAGCGCCCGAGGGCGATCGCCTTCGCACTGCCCTCGACCGCCTCGGGCGCGCGATATCTGAGCGCGAGGACAGGTAGGTTCGGCCGGGTGCGCCCCCGTTTCCCCCAATCCTGTCACGGCGCCACGAAGATCCGGTCCAGGTCCGCGATGCGGGTGTAGCGTTCCGGGTCGCAGGTAAGCAGCGGAAGACCGCGCTCCACCGCGGTCGCAGCGACGAAGGCATCCGTAGGGTTCATGTCGTACTCTTCCGCGTAGACCGCTGCTCGGAATCCGATTCGATCACTCACCGGAAGCACGCTTACGTGGAACATCCGGACGAACCCGGCAATGAACCGTCGGTGGTATCGGGTTTGCACGCTCTGCATCAGCTCCATCCAGCTGACGATCGAAATCGCCCGGTGGGTCCGCTCGTCAATGGCCCCGGCGGCTCTCACGCTCCCTCGCTGGCACCAGACCAGGACGTCGGTAGCGAACAGCACGCCCTGCGGTTGATCCGCCCCGTCGACGTCGACGCTTCGGCGCGTCCGTTCAGGCGTCTGGCCGGCTGCTGCCGGCGCGTACGGTGGCCGGGTTGACGGAAGCTTCAACGAATCGGGCGGAGTGGGGTCTCCGGTCACCAACGGCGCGCCGCGGTCGGGATCCGCGGAAGCGCCGCGCACCAGCATCCGGAAGAGGGGGTGCCACGCCGTGCGGTGCCTCTGCGCCAGATGGGTCACCGGAACAATCCGCCCGTACTCCTGATGTCGATAGGTAAGGATCACCTCCTCGTTGCGCTTCAGCGCCTCCATCAGCTCCCGAGTTCGATACCGAAGATCCAGAATTGACGCTCTCATCCCTGCTCCTTTCCTCTTTCCTCTTCTCTTCCCTCGGCCGCCCGGCCGGGGAACACCACCGAGTCCCTGCCGCGAAAAAAACCGCCGTGTATATACGGGAAGTGTCTAGGTCAACTAGACACTTAACCGATATACATCACGCTCATTCTGAACGTCGCCGCTTTCTGAACGTCGCCGCCGGTCCTGCCGGGTCGCCGCGCCTGATACCGCCGCCGCCCTTCATCCGTCACCCCTCTTATACGCACCCGATTGTCCCGCTGCTTCACGATTTCCCGGAAATTGGGAAACAGAAGCTCGCGGCAACGCTAGCGGCAATGCTCGCAGCAACGCTCGACAAGAATCGCCCCCGAGGCGCAGCCCGCTCCACGTCACCGGTTGACACTGGCATCGGCGCGTCGGTATACTGCCCATCCCGAATATTGTCAGCATAGCTTTTGGAGATAGACATATGAAACGAACGTACCAACCCAGCAGACGGAAGCGAAACCGGAAGTTTGGCTTTCGGGCTCGGATGAAGACCGTCGGGGGACGCCTGGTCCTCAAGCGGCGACGCGCGAAAGGGCGCACGAAACTCACTGTTGCGGACGAGAAGAAGCCTTACTAGGCAAGAACGAATTCGTCAGAGAGGCGAGGTTGACCTCGTCTTTCGAACCGGCAGCGCGTTTCGCTGCCGCGGCCTGGCAATGAAATGCCGGCCAAACGGTCTGGCGTGGAGCAGGGTGCTTGTTGTTTCACCCCGAAGTACGGGGTCGGCGGTTCGCCGGAATCGCCTGCGACGCATCGGCAAAGAGATCTTTCGTACGATCAAACCCATGATCCGTGGCGGCAATGACTTCGTTTTCGTGGTCTACGCCGGTGACTTTTCGTTTCTCCAGAGACGCGATCAGTTTCTGCGGCTCCTCTCGGACGCGAACGCTCTTACGCCAGGCTGACGGGCCTCGGGCCCGCTGCTGCCCTCCCGACACGGAGCGCTGCTTCCCCGACAAGGAGACTTGATGGAAAAGCGAACGTTGTACGCGGTGATCCTCTCGGTCATCGTGATTACCATCGGATTCACCGTGCAGAACCTGCTCTACCCACCGGAGCCGGTTCCCGTCACGGCCCCCGCAGCTCCGGCGCCCCAACCCGGCGCTCCCGCGGCCGATCCTCAGGCAGCGCCCGGACCCGCGACCGACGCACCGAGACCCGCACCCAGCTTCGCGGATGGAACCGTCCGTGCCGTGCCGCAGGAGGGGATCTCCCGACAGACTCGCGTCTTTCAGAACGACGTCCTTCGCGTCACCTTCACCCCTGAAGGCGGCGCCGTCCAGTCGTTTGAGCTGCTCGAGCATCTCGAGCGGGGCAACCCCGTCGAAATGGCGGTTACCGGCTCGGCCGCGGACCAGAACGGGTTTCTGCTCAAGTTCGGCGGCCCCGACGCCCCACCGGTTACCGACCTCTTCACCTTTCGCCGGACGGACAACCCCAACGTCATCGAGTTTTCCCGCGACTTCTATTTCTCGGGTCGGCCCGAAGCGCCGTTCCGCGTTGTGCGCCGCTACGTCTTTCAGCCGGGTGAGTACCTCTTCGAGCTGCAGACTACCATCGAGAACAGCGTCAACGAGTTCATCGCCCTGGACTCCAACGGCATCGCCTATACCATCACCACCGCGCCTCAGATTGGCCCAAGCTTCACCCAGCTCGACGGCCGGCAGGAGTTTCGCCGCTTCCTCACCCACACCGGCGGCCGGCGTCGCACCGTCAATGTATCCTCCGGCTCAAGCCAGCAGGTAGCGGACCGCGTCGACTGGGCGGCAATCGCCGGCAAGTATTTCGTCCTGATCGCTGTGCCCGGCGCCGCCGACTACCGGGTGACCTTCTCCGCGGTCCCCGCACAGGGCGTGCCCGAGGCACACCGTATCTCGGTTTCCCGGCCGGTGATTCGCAGCGCCCGTAACACCGATACTGTGCGTTTCTTCGTTGGCCCCAAGACCCCCGCCCACCTCGAGCGGTACAACAGCGCCAATGACAACGCCTTCCGCACCCAGAACCTCAATCTGGACGCTGCCATGGAGACGCGGATGCTCCTGGGCTGGCTGGAGAACATCCTCAAGTTTGCCCTGAATGCAATCAGCCGCGTGGTACCCAACTACGGCATCGCCATCATCGTGCTCACCCTCATCGTCAAGCTGCTGCTCTGGCCGCTGACCCACAAGAGCTACGAGTCAACCGCGCGCATGCAGAGCCTCTCGCCCAAGATCCAGGAACTGCGCGAGAAGCACCCGGACAACCCGCAGAAGATGAACGCGGAGATGGCCGCGCTGTACAAGAAGGAAGGCGTCAACCCACTCGGCGGCTGTCTGCCGATGCTGCTGCAGTTCCCGTTCTTCATCGCGATGTTCGGTCTGTTCAACAACCACTTCGAACTGCGCGGCGCGAGCTTCATTCCGGGCTGGATCGACGATCTCTCCGCGCCCGAGTCCATCTGGAACTTCGGCGACTTCACCCTGCCCTTCCTGGGATGGAACGACCTTCGCCTCCTGCCCATCGTCTTCGTGGGAACGCAGATCCTCTCCAGCAAGCTGATGCAGCAACCGCAGGCCAACGCAAGCCAGATGAAGATGATGACCTATATGATGCCCATCGTCTTCTTCTTCGTGCTCTATAATATGCCGTCGGGACTTCTGGTATACTGGATCGTGACCAACGTACTGACCGTTGGCCAGCAGTATTACAACAACAAGATCAAGAAGCCCGCACCCGCACCGGTTGCCGCACCCGCGGCCAGAGCTTCTGCTGCAAAGAAGCGCTCGACAAAGAGATAGTCGGGCACGGAGGACATATGATACGAGAATTTGAAGGAAAAACCGAGAAGGAGGCAATCGACGCCGCCGTCGCGGAGCTTGGGCTTGAGCGCGACGAGTTCGACGTCGAGATCCTCGACACCCAGAAGTCCGGCTTTCTGGGCATGCAGAAGAAGGTGCTCATTCGCGTTCACATTACCGACGATGCGGTCTACGCCGGACAGTACGACCCCGAGAACGACTTTGAGCACGGTCTTGTCGACTTTCTGCACAACCTCACCGAGAAAATGGGCTTTCCCGCCACCGCGCAGATTGTCTATCGCGAACCCGAGAAGATTGGCATCCGTCTCGACGGTGAACACTCCAGCATCCTGATTGGACGAAAGGGCAAGAACCTCGACGCCATCCAGCTCCTTGCCAACGTGATCGCCGGCCGTCTCGGAAGCGGCGACATCAAGGTCGTGATCGACAGCGAAAACTACCGCAGTCGTCGCGAAGAGAGCCTCATCCGGCTCGCCGAAAAGGTGGGCGACCAGGTCAAGCGCACCCGCTCGTCGCGCCTGCTCGAGCCGATGAACCCCTTCGAACGGCGTCTCATCCACACCGCGCTCGCAAATATCGAGGGAATCGAGACCAAGAGCGAAGGCGAAGGCCTTTACAAACAGGTTCGCGTCTCCTACACCGGCGGCAACCGCCGCTGAGCCAAGCCCGGCGCTGAGCGCGGCGGCGGCCGTTGCGCAGGATACGGGGCACTCCCCAACTTGTGGATAACCTGTGAGTAGATTCGGGGTGTTTTCGGGCACCCCGAAACATTTCCTTCTTGCACCAACCATTCCTACGCCTTCGATCGGTGTTCACTGCTCCGGATCGGCCAACGACTCGTCACCGGCTGCGCCGCGATCGGCCATCAGCCGGCCCGACGCTCGCCCATTCGGCCGCCAGTTCCGGCGAAAACAACCGGTCCGGCGCCCGAATAGTGAAATATTTGCCGCTTTCTGATCGAATCCGCGCTTCTTCGTGCAACAATTTTCCCGCCGTGTGAGCGGGTTTCCCAGCCCGATTTTCGGCCTCCCGCCCCGGCGAACCGATCAACGGTTCCACCCGAAATGCTCCAAATGCCGATGTCATCATGACATTGAGGCGTGCCCCGGTCGCAACCCGAGAGATGAATCGAACATTCGGGTGCGAATGGCCACGCTTGCCTGTGAACAGTTTGTGGATAACCAAAATCGGCATTGACGAAAATGGAGTTTCAGTTCAAGATGGTGGGTAGTGCGACGGGTGGGCCCGTTGGGCCGGCGTGTTCAGAGTTGATACGCTCCCGGTTCTGGAGTATCTTATGGACATCGTGGTGGTACCGCGGTGTCGCGGCACAAGGAGTCTGCAATGAAGTTCGATAGCGGCGTTCACTACCGGAAATCCCACGAGTGGGCCAGGAAAGACGGTGACGCGGTGGTGGTCGGCATCTCCGACTACGCGCAGGACAGCCTCGGAGACGTGGTCTTCGTCGAGCTGCCCGAAGTCGGCAAGACCATCAAGCAGGGCGAGACCTTCGCGGTGGTTGAGAGCGTCAAGGCTGCAAGCGACATCTACATGCCGGTCTCCGGCAGCATCGCTGAAGTCAACCAGGCGCTCGCCGATAACCCGGCCCTCATCAACGAAGATCCCTTCGGCGCCGGTTGGATCGCGAAGATCACGCCCTCGGATGCTAAAGAGCTCGACGCGCTGATGAGCGCCGCCGACTACGAGGCGTACACCAAAGAACTGGAAGACTGACCCGGAAAGAAGACTGACCGGGAACACTGACATCGGCAGACCCGTCCCGCACCCCGGGACTGCGCACAGGTCGCGCACCAGAGTTTGCCGCCGGACGCCCATACCGTCCGCCGCCCCACCCCGGCACACTGCGCAGGGAGCCCTGACCAGCGTACCGGACTTCAGAATCAGGAGGACACCATGTCCGTAGCCACAAAAGTGGTCGACTTTCGTGTCGCCGATATCTCCCTGGCCGATTGGGGCCGCAAAGAGATCATCATGGCGGAGAAGGAGATGCCCGGTCTCATCGCCACCCGGGAAAAGTACGGCTCAAAGAAGCCGCTCGCCGGCGTCCGGATCACCGGCAGCCTGCACATGACCATCCAGACCGCCGTGCTCATCGAGACCCTCGTTGACCTCGGCGCCGACGTACGCTGGTCCAGCTGCAACATCTTCTCCACCCAGGACCACGCCGCAGCCGCAATTGCCGTCGGCCGCCCCGAATCGGGTGGCAGCGTCGAGCGCCCCGCCGGCACCCCCGTCTTCGCGTGGAAGGGTGAAACTCTCGATCAATACTGGGAGCTTCTCTACCAGGCACTCTGCTTTCCGGTGGAAGGGCAGGACATCGTTCAGAAGAGCCTCGGCCCCCAACTCGTGGTGGACGATGGCGGCGACGCCACCCTCATGATCCACCTCGGCTTCCGGATCGAAGAAGACCCTTCGCTCCTGGACAAGCCCGGCGATTCTCCCGACGAAAAAGCGCTGATGAAGGTCCTGCGCCGCGTCTACGAGGAGAATCCCACCAAATGGCACGACGCGGTCAAGGATTGGCGCGGCGTCAGCGAAGAGACCACCACCGGAGTGCATCGTCTTTACAAGATGGCCGCCGAGAAAAGCCTCTTCGTCCCGGCAATCAACGTCAACGACTCGGTAACCAAGAGCAAGTTTGACAACCTCTACGGCTGCCGCGAAAGCCTGGTCGACGGCATCAAGCGCGCCACCGACCTCATGATCGCCGGCAAGGTCGCCGTGGTCTGCGGCTTTGGCGA
>SLTF01000434.1 GCA_007130025.1 Spirochaetales bacterium
GCCCGCAGCGCCATCGCAAACACATAGGTGACCACGAACGGAACGCGAACAGTGCGCATGGCGACGATGAGGTCGCGTTCGCGCGACGTCGACAGAAAGAACACCATCGAGAGAATCATTGGGAGCACCCGAAAATAGACGACGATGGCATCACGAATTCGCTCCCAGTAGATTGGAATTCCGAGCAGCGTTGCGATCTCCTGGTACTGGGGTTGAACGCCTCCGAGGAGGGTGTACGATATGAGAATGATGGTTCCCATCGAGATCGCAACCGGAACGTACATCTTCAGCGTTCGAAGATTGACCCGACTCACAATCATCAGACCCATGATCCCTGCCATTAGCGCGATATTCCATTCCGGCGCCGAGATGAACATGGGAAAGAGGCTCACAACCAGCAGGAAAAACAGCTTCACGAAGGGGTGAACTGCGTAGATCGGTGACTGCTCCGGTATGTATCCTAGAAGGGTTTTATTCATGGTGCGGGGGTGTCCACCTAGTGGTATGTCGCAGCCCTGCAGCGCTGCGCACGCGGGCGGCCCCGGCGGAGTGCCCGGAGACCGCCAGACAGTCCGTTAGTCTTACGACCACCAGCGCTTCACAAATCCCGAGGTGCGGATGACAACGGGTGAGAGCGCTTTCAGCAGGATGAAGTTGAACACCACACCCGCTACGACGTTTCCGCCAAACCAGCCCCACACGAAGAGTGGCACGGATTCCGTGGTGAGCAGTCCGAAGCCGCGCAGAACGACCATCGTGGACCAGAGCGCCCCGAACGCACTTGAGATAACCATTCCCGCGAGGAGAAACGCGTAATCGCGCCCGCTCTTGAGGCGGGGATCACACTTGAACTTCTTGAAGAACCACGCCGGAAGGAATGCCTGCACCGCATTGGCCGGTATGTAGGCCAAGGAGACATAGAAGGGAGTTCCCGCAATCGCGTTGGAGAAGAACGGGAATACGGCACCCGCAATCACACCCCAGGCCCCGAACCAGATCGGCCCAACCTGCTGGACAACGATTCCGGTCCAGAAGAAGTTTACGCCGAACCCGAGCGGGAAACTGATACTGCCGAATGCTCCGACTACGAATCCAATTCCGATGAGAAGCGCCGTAATGACGATGTGAATAACGCCGATGGAGCGTCGCTCACCCGGTTGCACCGTCCAGATCTCTTTCGCGGTGATTTCACCGCCCGACCCCGTAGCTTCGTTGGACATTCTCGTCCTCCTTCCGTGAGATTTGATTCGCAGTATGTGGCTATCCATGGCCAATGTCAATGATGATTTCGAGTTCTCAAACCGCTTGCCTCATGCCCCGCACGCATACGATACTGCACCCATGCACAATACGGCCCACCATGACACCCATATGCCGACGACGGATCCCGCGCCCGAACTCGAGTACATCGTTCGCCCCCGCTACCCGGTACAACCCGTGCCCGTGGGGCCGGAGTTCTCGGTCGCGACCATCGATGCGGTGCGCCGCTTTCACGCGACCTTCGCGCAGTACCGGCCGACGCCGCTGGTGCGGCTTCCGGCTCTGGCGGCATCACTCGGGGTGGCGGGCGTCTGGGTGAAGGATGAGTCCAAGCGGTTTGACCTGAATTCGTTCAAGGTGCTCGGTGGGTCATACGCGGTCGCGCGTCATCTGGGGCAGGAGCTCGGGATCGCGCCCGCGGAGCTCAGCTTCGCGCGGTTGAACGAACCCGAGGCGCGGCGGCGGCTGGGGACGGTGAACTTTGTCACCGCCACCGACGGCAACCACGGCCGGGCGGTTGCGTGGAGCGCGAGGGAACTGGGGCACCGCGCCGTGGTCTTCATGCCCAAGGGGTCTGCCACGTCGCGGGTAGAAAACATCCGCAAAGAGGGCGCCGAGGTTCACGTGACGGACGGCAACTACGACGAGACCATTCGCACCGCGCGCGCCTACATGGAGCGCCACGGCGGCGTGATTGTGCAGGACACCGCGTGGGACGGGTACACCGACATTCCGCTCTGGATCATGCAGGGCTACGCGGTGGTGGCCCACGAGGCGGCCGAGCAGGTGGAGGCCGCCGGGGTGAAGCGCCCAACCCACGTCTTTCTGCAGGCGGGAGTTGGTTCGTTTGCCGGCGGGGCGGCGGGGTATCTTGCGTCGCGTTATGGTGTCGCGCGGCCGCGCATGGCGGTGGTGGAACCGTGGGAAGCAGCGTGTTACTTCGCCTCGGTGGCGGCTGGTGACGGAGAACCGCGCGACGTGGGCGGCGACATGCCCACCATGATGGCGGGGCTGGCCTGCGGCGAACCAAATCGCCTTGCGTGGCCGATCCTGCGCGATCACAGCGATCTCTGTTTCCGGGTGACGGACCCGATTTCCGCAAGCGGCATGCGGGCGCTCGCCCGGCCCCTCGACGGCGACCCCGCCGTCTGTGCCGGAGAGAGTGCCGCCGCCGGCCTCGGGATCTGCCTTGCCGTGACCCACGACACGCGCTACGCCGATGCGGCCCGGGCGCTCGCGCTCGACGCCGACTCGCACGTCCTGATCATCTCAA
>SLTF01000305.1 GCA_007130025.1 Spirochaetales bacterium
AGTTTTTGTTGCGCTGTTTCTGGCGCTTCCTGCCGCGCTCTTTGGGCAGAACTTCCGCGCCACGGTGCAGTCGTTCTCGGGCAACGTGGAGGTGCAGCTTCCGGGAGGTCGCTGGCAACCCGCCCAGGTGGGCATGGAGCTTCCGGTGGCATCGCAGATTTCCACAAGCTTCGGGGCAGAAGCGGTCCTCGCCCTCGGTGATCCGGCCATTATCCGCGTGCGGCCGCTCACCCGCATGCGCATCGACGAGCTGGTCGAACGCGAAGGCTCGGTGGAGAGCGAGATGTTCCTGCAGGTTGGCCGCGTCCGCGGCGAGGTCCGCGGCGTCCAGGGCCTGCAGTCCGAGTTCCGCCTGCGAAGCACGCAGGCAACGGCTGCCGTGCGCGGAACCGACTTTGACTTTGACGGCGTGAACCTCCGCGTCCTTACCGGCCTGGTCCAGGTCTCCAACCGCTTCGGCCGCCGCGTCTCAGTCGGCGGCAACGAAGAAACCAGCGTCTCCGGCAACGAACCCCCGAGCGATCCCCTCAACGAGCGCACGGAAGCCACCGTGGTCTCCAGCACCACCGCCGGTTCGGGCGAGGGGAGCGACACGAGCACCGGTATTTCGGGGAGTGGGGTGGAGTTTCAGGATCTCATCATCAACGTGACATTCTGAGTGGTGGAGTTTCATCGGCAACGAATGAGTCAGGAGTGTTGTTTTGGTTGAACGGTATGATAAAGGCATTACGAGTGGAAAAGTCGTGAAATGGACGACCCGGATTCTGGTTCTGGCTGCGCTGATGGTTTCGCTTTCGGCGTGTGTGTGGAACCTGGACGAGGAGACGCAGCTCGGGTCGCTGACCGTTTCGATATCCGGCGGCGATGGAGTGGGGGCGCTGGATTTTGCGGGGTTCAGCACTGTGAGCTTTGTAGTGATGGAAGCTGATCAATTTCGGCTTGCGAATCTGAATAACGTGGAGTTCCCCGTGCGACCGCTTGGGTACGGAGAAGGTCCGCGCCAGGATTTCATTCTCGATTTCGATCCGACGCCGCTAGTAGATGTGGCTTTCCAGCCGTTCGAACTCGACGACGCCGGTGATTATCCAGAGCAGGGCGTGTCTGCGGTGTTCCCACGTGGTCGAGCGGTCAGCTATGGGCCGAATCAGTGGGATGGCATTCCTGAACCCGTCAGTTTCGACAACTTGGTCGTGGGAAAAGAGTACGTTGTTTGGATCGACGGACAAGCTGAAGAACCGTTGTTCCAATCCTTGTTTGGCTTTGCATTCGTACGCATCCGTTCAGGTGCACCGACTACGGTCTCCATCGATTTGTCTGCAGATCGCTTCGAGTCGTTCGTCGAGCTAATATACGCACGCTACATTGAGCCGCGAGTCCCGAGATTCAACTTGGGTCAGTTCAGCGCGATTCTCTACAGTGGTACCGGTGGTGCAACCATCGCGTACACCGACGAAGACGGGGATTTTTCTGGCACTGAGGTGCAGGAGTACGAAAACGCGGTGGTCTTTCGCATCGCGTATCCGGAGTTTGGCTTCACCGTTTTCTTTGTCGCGTTTTTTCCCGAAGATGCGGGGGAGGAAGACTTCGCTGATCTGTCATTCGTGTTGATCGAAAATGCTGGTGTGCTTGAGCCAGCGCGATCAACATACACAGCCCCGACCTCTCTCTTCACTGTCGACCCCGGAAACGTGGTTGCCGTTGAGGGATGGTTGTCGTCTGAATTCGCAGATTTCTCGTTGGATTTCGCGGATCCGAGCGCTCCAATCGAGATCACGCAGATGGGATTCATCGGCGGGTCCCCAAGTAACGGCGGTACCTTTGCCGCAGAGGTTTCCGGAATTGATGAGTGGACGGGTTACTCGTACACCGTTTCCAATATGTCGTTCACGTTCGGCGCGGTGATCGGAGTTTTCGACGAGTTTGATTTTGATTTCGACGTTCCTGATGACTTCGAGTTTCAAATTGGGGAGATCGGACCCGCCGGTGGGTATATCATCTACGTTGATGAAGAAGGCGAGTTCGGCTGGAGATACATGGAAGCGGCACCTTTTGACGTAGGAGGCACAGGAGTGTTCTGGGATTCGCGACCTGAGCCGCCGGTCATCGGCGGAACAAGTGAAGCGTTGGGCTCCGGGCGTGATAACACCTCCCTGATCGTGCAAGATTTGGACGACGCGGAGTTATCAGGATTGGCCGCACAATTGGCAAACGAGTTGGAGATCACAGTTGGAGAGACCGTCTTCGACGATTGGTTCTTGCCGTCTCGGGAAGAGATGATATTGATGAGTGCGGTTTTCGACGTGGTCGGACTGGATTCCGCCTTCTATTGGACCTCGAGCGAAATCGAAGCCACGAGTGCGGTAAGAGGGGTTGCGATTGATCCTGAGGATGGAACCGTGTTCGAGGATCCATTGGCGAAAGGGTGGTCGCAGCGGGTTCGTCCAGTCCGGACCTTCGGAGTCAACGTTCAACAGTAGTCTCACCGTCACAAACGGGTGTATAATTTAACGTAACGAGCGGGCGCCTGCG
>SLTF01000098.1 GCA_007130025.1 Spirochaetales bacterium
ACTGAAATCGCCGGTTGACAACCGACTCAAATGCCCATAGAATATCGATAAAATCAAACACGAACTGTGGTTGCAATCTCTTCGAAGCAGGAGACTTCGGTCGGGGTATGCATTCCGTCCACCGTGAGCGGTGTGTGGTGTGCCGCGATTCGTTCACCCATCGAGCGGGAGTATTCCATGACGCTGAAGACCTTTCAGAAGGGGGTTCACCCCCGTGACCATAAAGAACGTACCGCTTCACTTCCGGTAGAAGCGGCACCCATCCCGGAGACGCTCCTGATTCCCCTCTCGCAGCACCTCGGCAAGCCCGCCACACCGGCAAAAGAACGCGGTGCGGAGGTGATGCCGGGTGAGGTCATCGGCGAAGCAGACGGTTTTGTCTCCGCCCGGGTCCACTCGCCGGTATACGGCACGATCAAAAAAATCGTTCAGCAACCACTGCCCGCCGGCCGCATGAGCGACTACATGGAGATCACCGTTGACCGTGAACAGACCGCGGAGCACGTCTGGCAGCCTCGCGAGCTCGACTGGGACAGCCTCACCCGCGAAACGGTTACCGCGGGCATCCGCGATGCCGGTATTGTGGGAATGGGTGGGGCGACCTTCCCCACGCACGTCAAGTTTTCACCACCCCCCACCGCCGAAATCGACACGCTGGTGATCAACGGGGTTGAGTGCGAACCCTACCTGACCTGCGACCACCGGCTCATGCTCGAGCAAACCACGCACCTGCTGGATGCGATTCGCATTCTGCACCGCGGATTTGCCTTCAAGAAGATCCTCTTTGGCATCGAGAGCAACAAACCTGACGCGATCGACGCGGTCTCGCGTGCGGCCTCCGAGGTTACCGACGCATCGATCGAGGTGGTGCCGCTGAAGGTGAAGTACCCGCAGGGCGCCGAGAAGATGCTCATCTACGCCGCCACCGGCCGAACCGTTCCCGCCGGGAAACTTCCGCTTGAGGTTGGTGTGATCGTATCCAACGTGTTTACGTTGAGCGCGCTCGCCGACTGGTTTCTGCTGGGTAAGCCCCTCGTGGATCGGGTCATCACCGTCAGCGGGAACGGGGTACAGAATCCACGCAACCTGCGCGCCCTCATCGGAACTCCCTTCGCCCACCTGGTTGAAGCGTGCGGCGGGATATCCGACTCGGTGATCAAGGTGCTCGCGGGAGGGCCCATGATGGGCGTCGCGCTTCCCACCCTGGATTATTCGGTAACCAAGGGGTCGTCGGGACTGCTCTTTCTGACCGACGCCGAGGTGCCGGCCGAAAGCAACTGCATCAAGTGTGGCCGCTGCGTGGACGCCTGTCCCATGAATCTGATGCCACTCACCCTGGCCGCCTACGCAAAAGCAAATAAGTTTCTCGAAGCCAAGGAGCTTCATCTGAACGACTGCTTTGAGTGCGGTGCGTGTGCCTACAATTGTCCAGCCAAAATCAAACTGGTTGCGTGGATCCGGTACGCGAAGAACTACGCCCGCGTGCACAAACTGTAGTGTTGTCGGCACCAATTCCGGCCGCAGCCGGCCAGAACAAAGGAGTCTGCTCCCGATGAGTACCCAAGCTGAAGGGTTTGTACTGACCTCTTCTCCCCATATCGCCGCTCCATCTTCCACCCAGCGAATCATGTTCACCGTGGTTCTGACCCTGCTCCCGGCGATCGCAATGTCGGTCTTCTACTTCGGGATGCGCGTGCTGGGACTCTACGTGCTTTCCATTGCCGTCTGTCTGGCAACGGAGGTCGTGTCCAAGCTGCTGCGCAAGCGAAGCCCGATGTCCATCGCCGACGGAAGCGCGGTAGTGACAGCGATTCTCCTGGTCATGGTGCTGCCGCCGGCAATCTCGCCCATCGCCCTTGCGCTCGGCGCGGTGATCTCGATATTTCTGGGTAAAGAGGTCTTCGGCGGAATTGGCTATAACGTCTTCAACCCTGCGCTGGTCGGACGCGCCTTTCTGTCGGCCGCCTACCCGGTGCAGATCACCACGTGGACGCAACCCAACCGGTTTTTCTCCTTTCTTCCGGTAAGCGTGGACGCACAGACCCAGGCAACGCCACTCGCGGCGGCCCGCTTTGAGGGTGTGGTCGAAAACGTGCCCAACCTGCTGCTCGGTCAGACCGGAGGCAGTATTGGCGAGACCGGCGCGGCCTTTCTGATTCTGGGCGGCATCGCGCTCTTCGCCCTGAAGCTCATCCGCTGGCAGAACGTCGTCGCCTTTCTGGGCACCGTCTTCGTGCTGACGGGAATCTTCCACCTGATCGATCCGCAGACCTACGCGGGGCCGGTGTTCCACCTGTTCTCCGGTGGTCTGATGCTCGCTGCCTTTTACATGATCACCGACATTGTCACCACACCCTACACACCGATTGGTAACATGATATTTGGTGCGGGAGTGGGGTTGCTGGTAGTGCTGATCCGGCTCTTTGGAGGATTCTCCGAGGGCGTGGGATTTGCCATCCTCATTATGAACGCACTGACGCCCATCATTAACCGCTACACCAACCACAAGCCCTTTGGCTACGTCGCTC
>SLTF01000273.1 GCA_007130025.1 Spirochaetales bacterium
CCCACCCGGGGAATATTCTGGTGCTCGACAATTCGGTGATCTGCTTTCTGGATTTTGGCATTGTTGGGCGAGTCCGACCGGGACAGCGACACCATCTCACCGAGGCCATTGTGGGAGCATTCCGCCGCGACGCAGCGCGGGTGACCGACGCAGTGCTCGGCCTTACCGGACGCAACCCCGCAACGGAAGGCGACACCCGCGATCTGGAAAACGATATTTCCGATCTGATCGATGAGTACGTCGATGCCTCGCTCGGCGACGTGGACATCAACCGGTTCTTCCTGGAACTGATTTCCACAATCGTGAAGCACGACCTGTCGATACCCTCGAGTCTCATGCTCATGACCAAGGCGATGGTGTCCATTGAGGCCATCGGCGTCAATCTCGACCCCGAATTCAACTTCATGGATGCGCTCGGCCCGTTCACCCGCAAACTCTTCCTCCACCAGATTGCCCCGGGGAATCTCCTCGAGGAAGGATCCGAGCTGCTGCACGACTACGGACGGCTCTTCCGGGACCTGCCCATCGACGCGCGGGACGTGCTCAAGATGACCAAGGCGGGACGATTGCGCATTGGATTTCGCATCACCGGCCTGGAGCCGCTGCGCCAGACGCTGGACGCCGTGAGTTACCGGTTGGTGCTGGGGTTTGTGCTCGCCGCGCTGCTGGTGAGCTCCTCGCTGATCATTCAGGCGAACGTTCCGCCCTTGCTGGGCACGGTATCGATCATCGGACTCACCGGGTACGCCATCTCCGGCGTGTTGTCGCTGGGGCTGTTTGTATCGATGGCCATCCGATTCTTCCGGCGCTGACCCGGCGTCCGTCCGTAGACAGTCAGGTCTGGTGAAGCCGCACCAGCCGCTGGGCGACGAGGCGGGCCAAGAAAATCCCGTAGTGCGGTTTTTCCTTGATGGTATTGATGAACTGCTCTTTGGACACGCGCAGCAGCCTGCCGTGCCCGATGGCGCGCACGGTGGCCGACCGCCGATTGTTCAGGAGAAACGACATCTCCCCAACAAAAATATCGGCCGGGCTGAGCGTTGAGACGCAGCGGCCCCGGACGATAACCTCATACTGGCCTGACACGATGTAGTAGAGATGGCTGGACTTCTCGCCTTCGGTGAAGACGATGTCCCCATCGCGACAGAGCAGCTCGTCCTGGTCGGCAAAAAGCTCGGGGACCGCCTGGGCACCGCCGTCGTGGTGGCGTATCGAGAAACTCACCTCGTTGCCCTCGTCGTTGTAGACCAGGGGGCCGAGATAGTGGCTCGCCATGAAGATGCCGCGGCCGTGGCTTTCGGCTACGCCGTCCTTCCCCACGGGGGTCTGGTAGGACCGCCAGTCAAAACCCTCCCCCTCATCCCGGATGACAAACTCCGACTCCTGGGGACGGATCCGGTAACTGAGATACACCTTGCTCCGGTTGATCTCGGGATCCTCGTTCTTTCGCCGGATGAGCTCCATCGGGTCCTTCCCCGTCTCAAGCCACGCGGATTTCTCTTCGTAGGTGATGCGGCAGTTCCCGTGCTCGATGGCGTTGATCAACAACTCCATCAGCGCAACATGAAACCGTTCCTGCTCTTCCGCCCCGAGCAACCCCGCGTTAAAGAGGAAATTTGCAATCAGGTTGGAGTAGGTCGTGAGGTCAAACGGGTCATTATCGAGGACAAACCCTCCCGACAGGTTGAGGCCGAGCAGAAGATGGAGGTCGCGCTGATAGAGGATCGTGTCGTTGGTGCTGAGGATGCGCAGCAGACGCGGAATGTAGAAATCGAGCCGGTGATGCTCGATGATGGAGATCACATTCAGCCGCATCAGTGCGGCAGGGATCGGGGCACACACCGATGCGTCGTACACCAGGATAATGCCCCCCGAGTGCAGCCAGGGGTCTTCGCGCATCGCCCGAAGCATCTCGGACGCGGGGATGACCGGATCGTTGATGGAGAGCAGCGAGAGCTGCGGGAGTTCGTAATTCAGATGCTGGATCGCCGCCGCGTGAGTGTCGAGAAAGGTCGCCTCGAAGTCGTCCGGATACGCTTCAACCGCCGCGGAGAGAATGGAGTTCAGGGTCTGATCGGTGCTGACAACTGCGATGCTCTTCATACGATGAAGTGATATTCCTGCTCTTTTCCGCAACTATACTGCAATTCTCGCGTTCCCGCCACCAAGCAAGACACTCGCCGCCGCCGACGCAGAACGGTCAGCCGTACCGAGCGATTGCGGCGCGAACGGAACCCGCATACCCACTGCCGAACAGGTTGAGATGATTCAGCACGTGGTACAGGTTGTAGAGGTCGACCCGGTCGCGGTATCCCGGCTGGAGCGGCGATACCTCACGATACGCCGCCAGAAACCTCGGAGAGAAGCCCCCGAAGAGCTCGGTCATGGCGAGATCCGCCTCCGGATGCCCGTACGAAACCGCGGGGTCAATCAACACCGCCTGACCATCCGGACCCACCAGATAGTTACCGCCCCAGAGATCCCCGTGCAGGAGCGACGGATGGTCGGGCTCCACCAGCACGCGGTCCAGCCGCTCGATCACGCGGTGCACGCCGGCAACCATCGACGCATCGGCCGCACCAGTTCGCTCCGCGAGCGCGATCTGATACCCAAGCCGATAGCGTCCAAAGAACTCAATCCAGCCGACGGTGGGACGGTTGATCTGCTCGGTCCGACCAATGTGGTTGTCATCCGAGAACCCGCAGCGATCCCAGCGGGACTCGCGATGAAGCGTCGCGAGGTCGCGGCCAAAGCGGTCCCAGAAGTCGCCGGCGCGTGATCCCGACTCAACGTGTTCGAGAAGGAGCCACTGTCTTGACGGGGACTCGTACAGGGCAACCGGGGCGACCACCGCGGGACCGGGCGAGGCAGCCAGCGCTCGGAGGCCCGCCGCCTCGGCACGAAAAAGGCCGCGAATCGTTCCGTGGTTCTCTTTCAGAAAGAACCGCTCTCCGCCGTCCAGAGCAATACTCGAGGTTTGATTAATGGAGCCGCCGGAGACCGGTCGACGACCGGTGATTCGTACCGCACGGCCCAGCGCTGCGGAGAGTGCGTCCCCGGGGTCGGCGTAGCCCTCAACCATCGGGAAAGCCCTCAACCCTTGGTGGTGTCGCGCTCCAGATGATCCAGCAGCGCACGGCAGGTTCGCTCGACAATCGTGAAGACGGTCTCGAAACCGTCGATTCCCCCGTACCACGGGTCGGGTACATCAAGCTGGCCGTGGGCGCCCGGGTCAAACGAACGAAACATCACGATACGCCCTCGCTGTTCGGGGGTTTGGGCGTTCCGTTGGAGGATGTCGTAATTGCTTCGGTCCATCGCCAGGATGATGTCGTTGTGGTCGAGGTCGTCTCGGCCAATGGTCCGGGCACGGTGCGAGACCACCACGTCGTGACCTGCAGCAACCTGGCGCATGCGGGGATCGGCGTTTTCGCCCTGATGGTACGCCGAGACGCCCGTGGAATCAACGCGGTATCGACCGGTGAGGTTGCGCCTGGTGAGCAGGTGGTTGAATACCGCCTCCGCAAGCGGACTGCGACAGATGTTCCCCTGACAGACAAACATGATGCGGGTACGTGACATACCGGATACTATACCCAAAGCGCTTCCCCTGTTCAAACCAATTCGGGGTGGCTATAGTACCGTCTCATGGAACGTCACAAGCGGTTTTTTTTGCTGAGCTTTGTTCTGCTGGCAATCGCAGTCATTTTTCTGTTAGGGTACGTCATTGTCTACTACCGCGCCCACGGTTCTCTGGGCGGATCCACAATCCAGCCCTGGCTGGGTCGGTCGGAATCAATCACCAGCGTGGTCGCGATCTCGGGAATCTCAACGTAGAGGAGCCCCCGGCTGTGCCGCAGCCGCATTTCCATCACCTCGGCTCGCTCGATTGATGCGGGCAGCGTAACCAGATGGTTGAACGCTTCCGACAGATCAACGATGGTTGGCTCTGCGTTCCCGGCTTCAAAAACCAGAAAGAACTGCCCGTACAGGCCCGAGCGCTCAGCCTCAAAAAGAACCTCTCCGTCCCGTTCCCCATCCCGAAAGCGGTAGACGGGGCCGGTTCGTTCAACCTGAACCACCTGAGCGAGCATCCCGGCGTCAAGCACCTCTACGGTAAACCAGGGTACCGAGGGGGCGATCAGGTGAACCGAGAGTATCAGTGCCGAAATCAGTTGTGTGGCCATCTTCGTGTCTCCCCTGTCAGTATCGGCAGAAAATGCGCCGGCAGCGGCACGGAACCACGAGAGCGGCCCGGGGCTTATCCGATGAGCTTTTTTACGACCTGAAGCAGCTTCTCCGCATTGAACGGCTTTACGATCCAACCGGTGGCTCCCGCCGCCTTTCCTTCGTCCATCTTCGAAGACTGTGATTCCGTAGTCAGCACAACCACGGGAACAAACTGATACGCGGGATTCTTGCGCACGTTGGCGGTTAACGTGATACCGTCCATATTGGGCATGTTGACGTCGGTGATAATCAGATCAAACGTTGCACCGTCGAGCTTGCCGAGCGCATCGACTCCGTCCTCGGCCTGCACCACACCGTATCCCGCTTGATCGAGCACGAACGCAACGCTTTGTCGAATTGCGGAAGAATCATCTACCACGAGCACAGTTTTTGCCATCGGTTTCCTCTCGTTGGTAGTATAGAGCAATCACCGGTTTGGCGCAAGGTAAAGCACCTCCATTTTATTTAAAGTCACCGATGACGGTCGGACAAGTGGAGGCTCCGCGACGGCACGCGACGAACAGTGGTCAGGAGCGCGAAGGTGAGAGCCCCAGGAGGACCCGAATCTCAGGATGGTCGATGTTGGTGCGATCAACGTATACGGCTCCAGTATCGATACGGCGGGGAATAGCCCGGCCTCCGAGGTGATCGTGAAGCGCCCGAATTCCCAGATATCCCATGTTGAAGGGATTCTGCACAACAAATCCGTCGATCAGCTCTGCCCGTAGCAGTTGAATCTGCTGCGCGGACGCATCGAACCCAACCAATGCTACGCGATCGACCGCTCCGGCTTCCTGCAGCCCAAGTGCCGCTCCTACCGTCGACCCCTCATTCGCGGAGAATACTCCGACCAGATCGGGATGACGGCGCACCATCTCAACGGCAAGCTCGGCCGATCGGTCGTGAAACCCACCTCCGTACACCGGCTCCAATACCGTGATTCGCGGATACGCCGAACGCATCCGTTCGAGAAACCCGTCGCGCCGATCAACACCCGAGAGCGACGTGGAGTCGTGGACGATCACGCCGACGGTACCCTCTGCACCAATGAGCCGCGCCAGTCGATCAGCGGCGAGTACCCCGGCCGCCCGGTTATCGGTCGCAACCACCGTAACCGGCAGGTCCGAATTGACCCCCGAGTCAAAGGTGGCAACCGGTATCCCCTGCGCCACCGCCTCTTCAACCAGCGGAACCATGGCCTCCGCGTCCAGGGCGGCAAGCAGTATTGCGGATGAGCGCCGGATGATGGCGTTGCGCATCATGGTCATCTGCACGTCAACCATTGTCTCGGTTGCCGGCCCTTCGAAGGTGACGCGGATGCCCAGCTCCTCCGCCGCCTCCATGGTCCCACGACGAACGGTCTGCCAGAACTCGTGTTGAAAGCCCTTACTGATAACCGAGATGAAGAGGTCTTCTTCACCGAGCGGCCGGTCCGCGGAGACCTCCCGGCGACCAACCGCGAATAGACTCACCGAGAACACAAGAATCAGAATCAGGAAGGCAGCGCGTGTCTTGTACATTTCCCCTCGATTTTCCATTATACCATAACCGAAGGAGGCGTGAAGTGATTCTCTGCTGTGGCGAAGCTCTCATCGATTTTATCCCCATACCGGCACAGGACGGCCGGACCTGTTTTCTTCCCGCACCGGGTGGATGTCCGTACAACTCGGCGGTCTCCGCGGGACGCTTGGGAGCTCCCGTTGCCTTCCTGGGCCGGATTTCGCGTGACTTCTTTGGTGATCAGATTCTCGATCGATTGACGGCAAACAACGTATCCACCGACCGCGTGATTCGAAGCGACCAACCCACCACCCTCGCCTTCGTAAAGCGAAACGAGAAGGGCGAGGCTCAATACGCCTTCTTTGCCAACGACTCCGCCGACCGCAACCTCTCGCCGGCCGACATCCCGGACGATCTCACGCCCGCCGCATGTCTGGTATACGGCTCCATATCGCTGCTGATGGAGCCAGGCGCCACCACCATCGAACAACTCGTGAAGCGTGAGGCGGGAAAGCGCGTGCTCTCCTTTGACCCCAACATTCGTCCGGGCCTGATCCACGACCGGATCGCCTACCTGAAACGGTTTGTCGATCTTGCGTCGGTGTCGACGATCGTGAAGATCAGCGATGCGGACCTGGAGTGGCTCTATCCCGCAACCGACCCGGTTGATGCCGCCCGTGCGCTGGTACACGCAGGAACCACGCTGGTGATTGTTACCATGGGTGAGCACGGCTCCCGGGCGATCTCGCAATCGATCGACGTCGCGGTCCCCGCGGTGAAAACCACGGTCAGCGATACCGTTGGTGCGGGTGACTCGTTTCACGCGGGCGTCTTAACCTGGCTCTTTGACCACGGACTGCTCTCGGTTGAGGCGATCGCGGGACTCACACCCACCGACGCGGAGTCGGCACTGACCTTCGCCGCTCACGTCGCGGCGGTTACCTGCTCTCGGGAAGGAGCCGACCCTGCCCACCGCCACGAACTTCCGGAGTCGATTCGGTAACCCGACAGTAGTCTTCGAGCAGGTCCACCAGAAACTGGCGCACGCGTTCAACCGAGGGCAGATGGAGCCGCTCGTCCGGCGAATGCGGTCCGGTAATGGTAGGCCCCAGAGAGAGCATCTGCATTCCCGGATACTTTGCTCCGATTACGCCGCATTCGAGTCCGGCGTGCACAACCTCCACCACGGCATGTTCCTGAAACCGGTTGTGGTAGACCCTCAGCGCCCGGTGCAGCACGTCTGAGTTGGTGTCCGGCTCCCACCCGGGATACGCCGCCTCTCGGGTGACGGTGGCTCCGGCCTGCTCGGCAGCGGAGCTGACCTCCCGAGCCGCTGCCTGTAAGCGCTCGGGATCCGACCCTCGCAGGCTTACCAGCACGTTCACGGTTCCGGAGTCTCCCTTCACCACCGCGAGGTTGGAGGAGGTTTCCACGAGACCGGGAACGATCGTCGACCACGAGAGCGGGCCGTCGGGCAACCGGTTCAGCAGCGCGATCAGAGCGTGTGAGTGCGCGTGTGACCAGTACGTTGGGGCTGATTCCGACCCCGCCGCCGACCCCACCGCCGAGAGCGCCACGGAGGGCGACTCGGAAAGCGGTTGTGCTGCTCCCACGAGGTGCGGGTCGGTACTACGAAATGCGTGCTGCAGCTGCCGCGTGGCCTCCGTGATCTGAGCCGCCACCGCTGACGCCCCCCCCGGAGAGACAACAAACTCTGCGGTGGCGTCACGGGGAATCGCGTTGTGCGCGTTACCCCCCGCGATTGTGCGGAGGCAGAAACCCGGATCCGCGGCAAGCGGTTCCAGTAGCTGAGCCAGGTTTTTCAATGCATTCGCGCGCCCCATGTGGATGTCGACGCCCGAGTGGCCTCCGGTGAGGCCGGATACCGTTACCCGCCATGCCACACCGCGTTGATCGGAGTCTTCGTGACCGGAAGCCGCCGCGGGCTCAACGGGCATCTTCATCACCATATTCACACCGCCGGCACAACCAACCGTAAACCGGCCCTCGTCTTCGGAATCCAGGTTGATCAACACGCTCCCCGACAACAGATCTGAGGCGAGCTGAGCAGCACCGGTAAGACCGCTTTCCTCATCAACGGTGAACAACAACTCCAGAGCGGGCCGGCGAATGGTCTCATCTTCACCAAGCGAGAGCGCGAGCGCGAGGGCAATCCCGTTATCCGCGCCAAGCGTGGTGTCCACCGCGGTCAACCACTCACCGTCGTCGCGTGTTCGGATGGGATCGGTGTCAAAATTGTGACTCGACCCCGCCCGTTTCTCGCACACCATATCCATGTGCCCCTGGAGAACAATCACCGGTGCCGCCTCGCATCCCGCGGTGGCGGGAACATGGATCAGAAGATTGCCGGCCGGATCCACTCGAGTCTTCCAACCTCGATCGGCTGCCCACTCCATCAAACGGGCACGGATCTTCTCCTCTCTCCGGGATGGTCGAGGCACGGCACATATCATCTCAAAGAGCGAGCGCACTCGCCTGCTGGAATTATCCATTGTTTCTCTCCTTCGCGATTCTACCGGATCACAGACGGTTTTGACATTACCGCCCTCTCTGCCGTATCCTGTGCAGACTGTGACCACCAACCTTTTTGGCATGACCCTCGACGGACTCACAACCCTGGCAGAGCAGCGGCAATGGCCGCGCTACCGCGCCCGGCAGCTGTCCGACTGGCTCTACCACCATCACATCGAGCAGATCGATCACATCTCAAACCTTACGCGCGACGATCGCCTGCTCCTGTCGCAGAGCCACGCTATCCGTGTGCGACCTCCGCTGGAGGTGCACATTTCCCACGACGGAACCCGAAAGTACACCTTTGAGACCGACTCTCAGGACGTCATTGAGACCGCACTCATCCCTGAGGGGGAGCGGCTGACCCTCTGCGTCTCTTCTCAGGTTGGGTGCCGAGTGGGATGCGTATTCTGCGCCACCGGTGCGATGCGGCTGCGCGGCAACCTTTCGGCCGGGGAAATCCTCAATCAATACCGGAGCATTTCCGAGCGCGATCGCATCACCAATATCGTCTTCATGGGAATGGGCGAACCGCTGGACAACCTTACCGCGGTAATTGACGCCGTTCACGCCTTCACCGAACCGTGGGGCTACGGCATGAGCCGTCGAAGAATCACCCTCTCGACGGTTGGAAAGCCAGAACCGCTTCGCCGGTTTCTCGACCGCTGCGACGTCCGCCTGGCCGTGAGCCTTCACACGCCGTTCCAGGAGGAGCGGCGCCGTCTATTGCCGGGGACCCGCGGCTACGATCTGAGCGAGCTCATCGCGATGTTGCGAGAGCGCGCAAAGGACGATTCACGCCGCGTTTCCTTTGAGTACGTCATGCTCAACGGCGTCAACGACTCTCTGGATCACGCCGACGCCACCGCTGCGCTTCTTGCCGGCATGGACACGCGCATCAATCTCATTCCCTTTCATCCGTGGGACGGCAACGATCTGGAGCCAACGAATCCCGCACACATCGCCCGATTCCGGGAGCGTCTGGAGCAGCGGGGATTGACCGCAACGGTACGCGCGACGCGCGGCCTGGACATTGACGCCGCGTGTGGTCTCCTGGCAACGCAGCGGCCCGGTCCGGTACGAGAACCGGTTTCCGGAGAAAACCCACCCGCTTTGTGAAGCGTCCGGCCGTTTCCCCCCGTATAGAGGGGTATGGAACACCAAACACTGCACGCAGGGCGGACCATTGGCGACCCGCTTCTCGAAGCGGCCCACTCCCACTTCGGGGTGGAGTATCTCTTTCCGTATCAGCGCCTGGTAATTGCCAACACGCTTGAGTCGTCTGAGACGCTCGAGAAACAGGATACGCGTCAGCTGGTCATCCTGCCGACCGGCGCGGGCAAAAGCCTCTGTTTTCAACTTCCCGCCGCACTGCTCGATGGTTGCACCGTGGTGGTCTACCCGCTGCTTTCGCTCATGGCCGACCAGGCGCGTCGACTCGAGGCAACCGGACTCTCCCATGCAACGCTCTCCGGGCAAACCGACCGGAACGAACGCGGGATGATTCTGGACAACATCGCCAGAGGTGCGGTGCGTATTCTGCTGACCAACCCGGAGACCCTGACCGCCCCGGAAACCGTCAGGGCACTCTCGCGCTGTGCCGTTGACCATCTGGTGGTCGATGAGGCGCACTGCGTCTGCGAGTGGGGTGAGACATTCCGTCCGGCCTATCTTGCGGTCGGGTCCGCCGTGGCGCAGATCAGGCCACGGGTTCTTACCGCGTTCACCGCCACCGCGTCTCCCTACGTACTCGCTTCCATTAACCGGCACCTCTTTCTCAACCAGTCGGCACATTTAGTGTCCGCCAATCCGGATCGACCCAACATCCACTACCAGGTCATTCCGGCGGTTGCCGGGATCGGCGCCCTGCGGGAGCTGCTGA
>SLTF01000072.1 GCA_007130025.1 Spirochaetales bacterium
CAGGCGTCGTGGGCGCACGCCGCCCCGGTGGCACTGATTGCCTTTGTGGTCTGGATCGGCGGATTCTTCCTCTCGGTCTGGACGGCACCCCTCATCGCGCGGACCTTCCGGCGGTTCACTTCGCCCAACGTCTTTGCCGTGCTCTCGGTTGCGCTGGCCCTGGTGCTCTCGGCGGTCTTCGAGACCTTCGGCGTGGCCGCCATCATCGGCGCCTACATCCTGGGCCTGGCCTTTTCCCGTACCGACGTGGCCGACGTGCTGACCGAGAAGATCGCCCCGGTCACCAGTTTCTTTGTGCCGGTGCTCTACGTGGTCATGGGCATGCTGATCGATATTCGGGTTTTGGTCACGCCTGAGGTGCTGCTTCCGGGAATCGCGTTTGCGCTGGTGTCTGGCGCGGCCAAGCTGCTGGGTGGCGGCATTCCGGCGCTCGCAACCGGTTTCAGTAAGTGGGGGGCCCTGCGGGTTGGTTTGGGGACGGTTCCCCGCGGTGAGATCGCGCTCATCATCGGCGCCGTGGGCCTTGCCTCAGGAATACTGACACCCACCGCGTTCAAGGTAATGGCGGTGATGGTTGTCTTCTCCGTTGCCGTTGGGTCCCCGGCGATTGCCGCCGCCTTCCACTTCGGCGGCTCGGGCACACGCGGCGGCTGGGGCCGAAGCGAGCAGGTAACCACCGATCTCGACCTCCCAAACCCGGAGCTGACCGAGCTTCTGGTTGCCGGCATCGTCCGGGCGGCGGAACAGGATGGATTCTTCGTACACCGCATGGAGCTCGCCGATCCCGTCTACCGTATGCGCCGCGACGAGGTCTTTCTCTCTCTGCGGCGCTTTCCGACCCGGATCGAACTGCGCTCCGACGAGCGTGAGGTGACGCTGGCAAAAACGCTGATCTACGAGGTGTTGGTGCACGTCAGCGATCGCATTGGTCGGCTCACGAGCGTGGTGGTGCCGGAGACGCTCCGGCGCGATATCGCGTCAGCGCCGGCCCCGACGCTGGTGGGGAAGGGTGAACGAATGATTGCGTCCCATCTGGATGTCGCCTGCGCGCAGCTGCCGCTGAAGGGCATAACCCGCGAGGCGGTCATCGAGGAGATGGTCGATCTGCTGCACGCGGCCGGGAAGCTGAAGGACCGCGACCACGTTCTGGCCGATGTTCTCGAGCGCGAACGGTCGGTGAGCACCGGCATGGAGCGCGGTGTCGCCATCCCGCACGCCAAGACCGACGGGGTCGAAACCATTGCGGTGGCGGTTGGCGTTGCACCCGATGGGGTGGATTTTGGCGCGATCGACGACCAGCCGTCGCGGTTGATCTTCCTCATCGCCTCCCCAACCGAGAGCCGCGGCCCCCACCTCCAGCTCCTCTCATCTATCGCGACGCTCTGCGGTCGCGCCGACGTGCTGGCCGCAGCGCTGAAGGCATCGTCGGCGCAGGAGCTGATCCGAACGCTGAGCGGGTAACCGGGCTTACCGTTTTCCGGTCACCTTGATGATGTGGTAGCCAAACTGGGTCCGAACCGGATCGCTGATCGAGCCTACTCCCATCTTTCTGACGGCGTCTTCGAACGCCTTCACCATCTTTCCTTCGCCAAACCATCCGAGGTCTCCGCCGCTCGACTTGCTCGGGCAGGTGGAGTGTTTGCGCGCCATCTCTTCAAAGCGCGCGCCCTGTTTGATCTCCTGGCGGAGGCGCCGGGCGAGATCCTGACTGGCCACGAGGATGTGACTTGCTTTCCATTCCATGGCGATGGATTCTCCCCGAAGTCGCTCGGCACGTCAAGGACGGATCCTTCATTTTACGGCTGGCTCTGCCAGGTGACCAGACGACGCCCGCCGGACACAACGTGCACTTCCATCGGCACGCCGTAGGTTGCGGAGAGTCGCTCGCTGGTGATGGCGTCGGCTGCGGCTCCGCAGAAGAGGATCTCGCCGGCGCGCATGAGTGCCACGGTGTTTGCAGCGGACGCTGCGAGACCAGGGTCGTGGGTGGTGAAGACCACGGTCACGCCGCGCGCCGAGAGACGGCGGATCAGTTCCAGCAGCCGCGCGGTGTTTGCCGGGTCGAGGTGGGACGACGGTTCGTCCATCAGCAGAACCGAGGGTTCCTGGGCGAGGGACCGTGCCGCCATGACCAGCTGTCTCTCGCCGGCGCTGAGGGTGTTGACGCTGCGCTCCGCCCAATCCTGCGCTCCCACCGCCTCCAGCGCCCGGTCAGCGGCCTCTACGTGGCTCTGGTCGGGGATCTGCAGAGTTCCCAGATGAGGCGCTCGCCCGAGCAGCACGTACTCGAGCACCGAGTACTCGAAGGGCACGTGCTCATCCTGGGGAACCAGGGAGAGCGTTCTGCCCATTTCGCGCCGCGCGATGCCGGCAAGAGGACGGCCGCCCAGAACGATGGTTCCCGCCTGCGGCTGCAGCCATCCCAGGCAGAGGTTGAGCAGCGTGGTCTTTCCGCACCCGTTGGGCCCGAGGAGGGCGGTCACGACTCCGGCGGGCAGATCGAGGCAGAGGTCGCTCAGGACGGGA
>SLTF01000210.1 GCA_007130025.1 Spirochaetales bacterium
AAGAACAGCTTGTCCGGCCGCAGGTCAGCGCCGCTGGGCATGCGACCGGTTGTGGAAAGCTCCTCTCCGGCGGCATCGTTCAGTGACAGGAGGTAGAGCAGGATTTTCTGCCGCTCGTTGTTGTCCTGGAACTCGTCGATCATGATGAAGCGGAAGCGCTTCCCGTAGTACTCGCGCAGCCCGGAATCGTCGCGCAGCGTGGCAATCGCCATCTCCATGACGTCCGCGTAGGTCAGAAGCCCCGCGGCCCGCTTCGCGGTCTGCAACCGGTCATCGAAGGCCTGAACCATTTCGAGCAGGGCCCGAATGTCCGGCTCCATGCGAATCGACAGCACGATGGTCTGAAGCAGCTTGAGCGCCTCGCGCACGGTCGCGATGCACTCCTTGTAGGCGATGATGTCCGGATCTGAGATCCTGCCCCCGGGAAGCCGCACCCCGGAAAGCGCCACCTCGAGCAGATCGATCGTGTCCAGATTGACCGCGCCGCGCATCTGCGCGAGGTCGATCGCACTCAGTCGCGCCGTCACCTCTCGGGCGGTATCCACGCTCTTCCCCGATCCCTCGAAAGCAAGCGCGGCAGTCGAATTGACGGCAGCTACCATACGATCCAGCTCGTCATCGAAGGCGACGCGGAGTGCCTCCTGCTGCGTGCGCGCGAGCACGTCGGCGTCCACCGGCCGCGTGATCACGCACCAGTGCTCGGCAATGGAGACAAGGCAGTCGTGCCACACCGTCTCAAACGAGTTGGCCGCCACAAACCGTCCCACCGCCTCGGTGTGAACCCGCTCAAGCAGCACCTCGAGAGCCACCTGCTCGGCCAGCCGGCGGTGCTCGTCCTCATCGGTGCGGAAGTCGGGGGACACGCCAAAGCGCGACGCCGAGCCACGCACCAGCTGCCCGCAGAAGCTGTCCAGCGTGGAGATAACGGCGCGGTCAAACCGGGCCAGCTGCTCAGCGACGAAGGGATCATCGACAATCTGCGACAGGCGGCGAAAGATGCGCTCGTGCATCTCGGCGGCGGCCTTGCGCGTGAAGGTGAGGGTGAGGATCCGGTCAACCGGGGTGCGTCTATCACGCACCAGCTCGAGGTAGCGCTCGGCGAGCACCGTGGTCTTTCCCGAACCAGCGCCGGCGGATACAACCGCGTTCTGGACCACCGCGATCGCGGATCGCTGATCAGCGTCAAAGTTCATGCCGTTACTCCACCGCAAATCGGGCGCGGCAGACCGCGCGAAAGCGGCATTTCTCGCAGCCGGTCACCGGGTCGGGAAAGCGATAGTCGCCGTTCCGCATCCCGGCTGCCGTCTCGCCGATAATGGCGCGCAACTCGACAAGAAGGGCAGCGCGAGCCTCGTCGGAGAGTGCATACTTTCCGTCGGGCTCCACGATGGGCGCAATCTTCCCCTTCTCGACCTGGTAGTAGTAGATCCGGTACACCGGTGCATCCCGGTCCTGGAGCAGCAGCAGGTACATCAGAAGCTGCACGGTGGTGACACCCTCGGGGGTTCCGTCACGGCCAATGGCGGAGGTTCGCGACGGCGCGTTTCGGCGCTTGTAGTCTACCAGAACCAGTGCGCCGTCCGCCGTGGTCCGGCTCACCCGGTCGATGCGACCGGTCAGACGGATGTCCTCTTCGGGTAACAACAACGCTGCATCTGCCTCGGTTTCGACTACCTCGTGAACGGTGAGCACGTGCCGCTCGGCCTCCAGAAGGGCGGCGATCCCGTCGCGGGTGGTGCGGCGAATCACCGTTGCAATCGGACGCGGCACCGTGCGCAGCTGACTCCTGTCCGTCTCGGTTTCGGCAATGACCGCATCGAGTTCCACGAGAACCGTCTCGCGATCATCGGGCAGAATGGGCCCGCGGGCCTGGAGCCGCTGGTAGAGCTGCTGCAGTACGTGATGCTGGTAGTTCCCGATCTCCTTGGCCGGCTCTACGGTTACGGCAAACTCCGTCTCATCCAACCCCAGCGGCCCCGACAAAAGGTGCCCGAACGGGCATGCGCGATAACTGTCGATGGCAGACGCCGAAAGCCGAAGCTCAGCCCGAGGCGTCGCTCCCTGAGGTGTCGCGTCCTGTGCCTCGGTCGGTGCGGCGGCGGTTCTGCCCTCCAGGAGTCGATCGGTCAGGGCCTGATCGGTGATCGCGCGGCGAGAAAAGTCCACGGTCCGCTCCGCACCGCCGGTACCGGCAAATCGCTGCAACCCGTCGCGCATCGGCCGATACAGTCGATCAGGCAGCCGCACCAGTCCGTCCGCCCAGAGTTCGCGCTCGTGGAAGTAGGGTTCGTCTTCAGCCCGCGCGTCACCCAACCGGTCACGCGGCGCGTCAAGCGGTGCGGCACGCGGCACGTCGGACGGCTGGGCACCCTGAGCGAGCACGCCGGCGGGGAAGCGGGGCCCGGCAAAGCTTCGGCGGCTGCACGTGAACAGCACCGTTTGCCCCGAGCTGCGGTAGACATCGAGAAAGTCGTCCGAGCTGTCGCGCTCCCCCAGCTCAAGCCGCGCCCGGG
>SLTF01000114.1 GCA_007130025.1 Spirochaetales bacterium
ACCACAACCGCGAAGGTTCTGTTCGCGGGCATTGATGAGGGTGTTTCGGACGTCACGTGCGTACGCCTCCTGTTGTGATCGGGAATGCACGACGGATTTCGCGTTCCGCCGCGCGAAACTCGCGTTCGAGAAGCGCTGCCGATGCGGCGAACGATTCGAGGTCTTCGGCGGTGGCATCGGCTTCCAGTCTGGTGGCAACGGCTCGCATGCGCTCGGCGCCAACGTTAGCACTCGCGCCCTTGATCCGGTGCGCCTGGTGGCGCACCCCCCTGGTATCGTTGTCGGCTACATGGCGCTCGAGAAGGGCAATCTGTTCCGGCATATCTTCGAGAAACAGCTCCGCCACCGTTGCGGCGAGCTCTTCGTCGTCCATCATGCGCTGCACCATGGTCGCGTAGTCAAATATGGAAGCTTCATCGGGTGGGCTCGCGGGAGAGTCGGCTGCGTGGCCACCGTAATCGGTGGACGGTGCGGCGGGCGCGGCCGGCGGCAGCCAGCGATCCAGCACCGCGGCGAGCGTTGCGGGCAGCACCGGCTTTGCCACGTAGTCGTTCATTCCCGCGTCGAGACAGCGCTCGCGATCCCCCTGCATGACGTGGGCGGTCATCGCGATAACCGGGATCGCGTGGTTCAGAGCGGAAGATCGCTGATCGCGGATTACCTGCGTCGCTTCGAGCCCGTCCATTTCGGGCATCTGCACGTCCATCAGTACCAGGTCGTACGGAATGGTCGAAAGCGCGGTCACGGCCTCTGATCCATCCGCCACCGCGTCGACCTTGAGCCCCATCTTTCTCAAGATACCCAACGCGACTCGCTGATTGGTGATGTTGTCTTCCGCCAGGAGGACCCGCGCGCTCCGATCGGAAAACGGTGTTGTCGACTCGCGGGCTGCGTGGCGGGTAACGAAGGGCTGGGCTGCGCGGGGCCGTGGGTCCTCAGAGAGCGCGAGTGCCAGAACGTTCTTCAGGTCCTGACTGCGAATCGGCTTTGTCGCGTAAGCGCAGAACCCGATCTCCTCCACGCGTCGGCGGTCACCCCGATTCCCCAGGGAGGTCAGCATCACCATCCGGATGCCGTTGAGCTCACCCTCGCGCTTGATCTCGCGACCGAGCGTCTCGCCGTCCATTCCCGGCATCTGCATATCGATCACCGCGAGCGGATAGGGGTTTCCCCGTCCGACGGCGTTTCGCAGCTCGTCGAGCGCGGAGTTTCCGTCGCTCACGCACGTGGGAAACATTCCCCACGAACGCATATGTGCGGTGAGAATGTCGCGATTGGTCGCGTTATCGTCGACCACCAGGACCGATACGTCCTTGAGGTCGGCGGGCACGGGCTGGATTCGTTCCGGCTGAACCGTCTGGAGCGCCATTCGCACCGTGAACCAGAACTCAGAGCCGCGATCGAGTTCGCTCGTTACCCCGATGGTCCCACCCATCAGGGTCGCCAGCTCCCGGGAGATGGCGAGGCCCAGGCCGGTTCCCCCAAACCGTCGCGTGGTCGTTCCGTCGACCTGCTGAAACTTCTGAAAGAGGGTATCGATCTTGTCCGCGGGGATCCCGATTCCGGTGTCGCGCACGGTGAAGTGAAGCACAACGACGTCATCGCTCACCTCGTCGGCGGACACCCGTACCGACACTTCGCCGCGATCGGTAAACTTGACGGCGTTGCCGGCGAGGTTGGTGAGAATCTGCCGCAGTCGCCCGGGATCCCCACGGAGCAGAATGGGCACCGAAGGATCAACATCGCAGATGAACTCAACTCCCTTCTCCTGCGCGCGCACCGCCAGCGTGCCGGCAAAGTCGTGCATCAGGCTCTCGAGGTCGAAGTCAAGCTCTTCGAGATCGAGGCGATGTGCTTCGATCTTTGAATAATCGAGGATGTCGTTGATCAGCGTCAGCAGGGCATCACCGCTGGTACGAACGATCTCGGCGTAATGTCGCTGTTCCTCGGTGAGCGGAGTGTCGAGCAACAGACCGGTCATCCCGATGACGCCGTTCATCGGCGTACGGATCTCATGGCTCATGTTTGCCAGGAACTGGCTCTTCGCCACGTTTGCCGCCTCCGCACGCTCAGCCAGTCGCTGCGCTTCTTCCGTTGCCCGCGCGAGTTCCCGGTTGATCTCGCGCACCTGCAGCTCGGATACCTTCCGCTCGGTGACGTCGCGGGCAGCGGCGTAGATGAGGTCGCCCACCGGTTGCGAGCGCCACTCAATCCAGCGGTAGGTTCCGTCCTTGCAGCGGTACCGGTTCTCGAAGCTTGTGACCTCGTTCTGATCCCTCAGTTGTGACAGCGTCGCCACGGTCGCATCCACGTCCTGCGGGTGCACGAACTGCAGGAAGGGCTGTCCCGCGAGCTCGGACAGCGAATACCCCAGCACCCGCTCCCACTCGGGGTTGAGCCGGACGAATTCTCCGGCGGTATTTGCGATGCAGAGCATATCGAGACTGGACGAAAAGAACGTGTCGAGCTCGTCGCTTTTGCGCTGCAACTGCTCGCTCGTACTCCGTGCCTTGACCGCGGCGTCCTCCAGCGGTTTCAAGAGGAGGGCCGGGATCAGGTAGATGCGGGTGATCAGCGCCGCGATCGTCATGAGCAGGGCGGCACCAACGATGGCCGCGAGCAGTCGGCGGGTTGCTCGCTGTTCCACCAGAGCGTGCCGCTCGGACACGGTCGCGATGTCAGAGCGAAGCTCTTCAACCTGAATGCGCACCACGTCGAGCATGGCGGACGCTTCGTCCGTCCGATGCTCCGAGAAGAGCGCAGCGGCCGACGCCGCGTTGCGGTAGAGGCGCGAAAAGTGCTCCAGGAGGCCTGGATCAACCGTGGCCAGGGAGGCCGAGATGGAGTTCGCCCGGACGGCGGCATCGGCCAGATCGGGCATGCTGTTGATCAGCGACGCTCGCGTCAGATCGCCGAGCATCTGCTCGATATCGCGGGTGATCTCAAACAGTTCAATGCGACGACGGGACGCCGTCTGGGCATCCGACAGAAACGCTCTGGCCGACACCCCCACGATGAGCAGCGCGAGCACTGCAATCAACAGCGAAGGCAGCCAGATTCGGCGATGCGATTGGGCGCGCGTCACGGGGTTGCCTCCGCGGGGACAAAGCCGGACTCACGGATGATTTTCTGCCCTGCGGCGACGCGGACCAGCAAGGCGAGCGCCTGCGCACGCGCGTCGCCGGTGCGATGCACGAGCAACAGCGGTCGCGCGAGCGGGTAGGTTCCATCGGCGATGGTCGCGGCGGTTGGCGATACCCAATCCACATCGATGATCCGAATGGGCATGCCGGCTTCCGTGGCGCGCACGGCATCCGCCATCGAGACGTAACCTACCGCCCCTACCGAGCCGGCGACCCAGAGAATGGTCTCCAGATTGGCCCCGGATTCCCACGAGGTTGATGCGATACCCGTATTCGAACCACTGACGTTCCCTCGAGCGGGGCTTACCAGGCCACTGTAGTCCTCAAACACCGGCAAGGTTCCGCGCTCCGTTGACTTGGACACCAACACCACCGGATGGTCAAACCCCGAGATGCTCCATCGCCCGGCCTGCCCCGTGTACAGCGACCGGATCTCGTCACGGGAGAGCGTTCGCACCGGGTTGGCCTGATGGACGATGACCGCCACCGCGTCGTATCCGATGGGAGTCCACGTCACGTCCCGGCATTCATCAACCTCCGGTGGGCGCGAAACCATGCCGACGTCGGCTGTGCCGTCACACACGGCCGAAACAGCACCATTGCTGCCGCCTCCGCGGATATCGGCCGCAACGCCCATAGGCTCAGCGATGCGTGCCGCGATTGTTTCCATGATGGGCTGTACGGTGGTGGACCCCACCACGCGCAGCAGGGACCCGGAGCGCGGCTGATCGGCGCTCATCGAAGCCGCAGCGAGCGTGAACAGCAGGAGGCACGCGCTGAAGCGGGTTGCGAGACACCGGCGAGCGGGTGTTGATGAGTTGAGGAGACAATGTGCCGATCGGTACGGCTCAGACGGTTGAGGATGCACAGCTTCCTCCGATGGTTTTTTGAAAACGGGCGAATCCCGAAACGGCCGGGAATTCTTTCAGCAATGATCAGATCATATAACAAGTTTAACGGATTAATCAATAAAAAAAGAGTTTTTTGTATCGATTATTGGGCGTTTGTCGTCGTCTCTTCACGTACGCCCGCGAAAGGAGTACAGTTCCATTCGCTGATTGATGAACCAAAGCGTTGGGCAACAAAGGAGAGAGGCATGAAGTATCGAAGACTGGGAAACACCGGACTGATCGTGAGCGCCGTGGCGCTGGGAACGATGCAGTTTGGCAAGAAGATGAACATGGGTGGACTGGACCAGGACGCCACCAGCGCGATGATCAAGTTTGCCCTGGACCGCGGGATCAATTTCATCGATACCGCCGACGTCTACAGCCTCGGCGAGAGCGAAACGCTGATTGGAAACGCAATCAAGGGCATGCGCGAGGAGCTGGTGGTGGCAACCAAGGCGCGCCTGCCCATGAGCGAGAACCTCAACCGCAGCGGCGCCACGCGCGTTAACATCATGCGCGGCGTTGAGAGCAGCCTGCGGCGTCTGCAAACCGACTACATCGATCTCTACCAGATTCACGGCTGGGACAGCAACACGCCACTGGAGGAAACGCTGCGTACCCTGGACGACCTGGTCCGCCAAGGCAAGGTCCGCCACATCGGCTTCAGCAACTATCTCTCGTGGCAGGGTGCAACCGCCCTCGCGCTGCAGGAGAAACTCAACCTGGAGCGGTACGCGACGGCGCAGATGTACTACAGCCTGGTCGGGCGCGGACTGGAGCATGAGTTCCAGAGCTTTGCTGAGTACCACAACGTGGGCATTCTGGTGTGGAGCCCGCTTGCCGGTGGATTCCTGAGCGGCAAGTACGACCGCGACAATCCCGCCCCATCGGGGACCCGCTTTGCCGAAGCCGGGCCGTTTGTGCCGTTTGACCGCGAAATGGGCTACCGGGTGGTGGATGCGCTTCAGAAGGTGGCGAGCCAACACGGGGTCTCTCCGGCGCGCGTGGCGCTGGCCTGGACCCTCGCCCGCCCGGCGGTATCGAGCGTCATCATTGCCGCCCGGAAGCACGAGCATCTGGACGACAATATCGCCGCGGTTGATCTGGAGCTGTCTGCCGAAGACATTCGCGTTCTGGACGAGGCAAGCAATCCGGGAACACCCTATCCCAAGTGGATGGTGCTGCAGCTTGACGTGGCCGAAGATCCCCGCCCCAAGGCGCTCTACCCCGAGCGCTACGCCGACGGAGGGCCGTGGCGCGACCTCCGTGGCACATCCTGGAAGGGGTAATGTTCGTTCGAAGAGCCGTTATTGTCCAAACAGTTCCTGCAGCGCCCGCTCGTAGGGCGGGCGCACGACTCCGCGGTCGGTGATAAATCCGGTAACCAGTTCGTGCGGCGTCACGTCAAACGCCGGGTTTCTCACCTTGATTCCCACCGGAGCGGTGCGCCGCGCCCCAAACGAGGTCACCTCGTCCGCGTCCCGCTCTTCGATCTCGATGTCACGTCCCGTTGTCGTGTTGAGGTCAACCGTGGAACTCGGACACGCGACGTAGAACGGGATATCGAAGTGCTTTGCCAGGATGGCAACGCCCAGGGTGCCGATCTTGTTTGCCACGTCGCCGTTTGCCGCGACGCGGTCGGTACCCACAATGACCAGATGGATAAGGCCCTGCTGCATCATCGCGGCGGCCATATTGTCGGTGATAGTGTAGACATCGATTCCCGCCTGTTTCAGTTCCCACGCGGTAAGGCGTGAGCCCTGCAGGAGCGGCCTGCTCTCATCCGAGTAGACACTGAAGGAAACCCCTCGCTCGTGGGCAAGATACATTGGTGCGGTGGCGGTGCCGTAGTCTGAGGTCGCAAGGCGCCCCGCATTGCAGTGCGTAAGGATACCCACACCATCCTGAATGAGCGATACACCGTGAATACCGATACTGCGGCAGAGTTCGATATCTTCTTCATGAATCCGGCTCGCCTCTCCCGTGACCAGCTCGAGCAGCTCGGCACCGGACGACGCCTGGCTGCGCTCGGCGAAGCGCACAACCCGGTTCACTGCCCAACTCAGATTTACCGCGGTGGGCCGGGAACTGCTGAGGTAGACTGCCGCATCGCGCAGTTCGGCGAGGAACAATTCACGATTCAGCCCGGCTTTGTTCTGCATCGCGACGACCAGCCCGTACGCGGCTGCTACGCCGATCGCGGGAGCACCGCGCACCTTGAGCCGTTTGATAGAGTCCCACACCTGTTCAACCGTGGCCTGTTCTTCCAGAACGACGCGATTGGGAAGCTCGGTCTGGTCCAGAAGGATGAGCCGGCCGTCCTGCCACTCGATGCTCCGAACAGGACGAGACTTATCCTGGGGTGCTTGACGGCCATCGTCCAGTTCTTCCGCACACGGAACGACTGCTCCGGACACGCCATAGAATCCGCGAAGACCATGGAGCTCCTCTAGTTGATCACGGGAGAACGGTTTTGCACCGCCGAGGGCGTGGGCAGCCAGCAGGATCTCGGCACTGCGCTCGAGCTTCTCGAGTCGGGCGAAGGCCTCGGAGAGTGACGTTCCCACCGTGACACTGCCGTGCCGGGCCAGCATGACCACATCGGAGTGCCGGATCAGCTCCCGCATCGATTGCGGAAGAGCGTCCGTGCTGGGAGTAGCGTACGGAGCAATCGGCACGCGGCCAAGACCCACCACAATCTCGGGAAGCATGCAGGTATCAAGCGACGCCTCTGCGAGCGTGTAGGCAACCGCGATCGGCGGATGCGCGTGAATGACCGCCCGGATCTCCGGTCGGCGTCGATACGCTTCGACGTGAATCTTGTACTCGGTTGATGGTCGCCGCGAGTCGTTGATTGGCTCTCCTTCCATATCGATCACGATCGGGTCGGCTTCGGTCATTTCTTCCTTGCGGATTCCCGACGGAGTAATCAGCAGTTGCCCGTCATCGAGCCGAACGGAGAGGTTTCCATCAGTGGCGCACACCAGACCGGCCGCGTGAACCTTGTGACTGTACCAGACGATCTGAGCTCGTGCGTCTCTCTCTGTGGGCAGCATGAAGTCCTCCTGGCTGGATTGTAGAAGCCCACACCGCAGCTGTCAACGAAGACAGATGCTTGCACGTACACAGATAGAGTATGCTATACTCCGCAAAAATGTTCGGCGCCCGCGTGTGGGCGCCATTCCGGGAGGGCCGGGCGTGCGGCAGTGGGGCATCGGAGTCATGGTGGTCGCAGCGTTCCTGATGGGCTGCGCCAACCGGTCGGTTGAGTCGGGCGGAAGCCCCCCATCCGTGTCGGTTGGGCGCTTCGCGGAGCACCTGCACGATTCAAGTCACTCCCTCACCATATCCGACGTGACCTCCGGTGAAGCGGTCCGTCGCTTTGCTCCCCACATTTCTCCAGCTTTTTCGTACGGCTTGACTCGCGCCGCGCACTGGATCCGGGTCCCTCTCGGGCACCCCGCCCTCGATGGGCTGCGCTCTGCCCGCCGGCTGACCCTCACCCTCGACTACGCAACGCTCGAAGACATCCGGGTATACGTACCCGTTCGGTCGGAGTCTGCTGATCAGAGCGCCGGCGGTGCTCACTACGTCGAGACCCTCGGGGGATGGGGGCATGTGTCGCAGCGCAAGGACTCGAGCTTTCTGTTCCCTTCATTTGAGCTCCCGCCCGAAACCGACCGATCCGGTGAGATCATCGTTCGCGTTGCATCGTCGCTTTCGGCCAATTTTCGCCTGTCGATTGCCGATGCCGACCGGATCACTCTGAGCGAGTTCCGGATCGTGCTGCTGCTCGGTCTGCTGGCAGGAATCCTCATCGCGATGGGGCTCTACAACCTGGTGCTCTTCTTCGTGCTGGGGGATCGGCTCTATCTGCTGTTCCTGGGATACCTGGCAATCATGCTGGTCTACCAATCGAGCCTGTTTGGGCTTCCGCGACTGATCAGCCCGGGATTGCAGGAGCTCACAACCAGCCGCATCCTGATCTGGAGCCTCATTACCGTGGCGGCCGCCTTGGGCTTCTCGTGGGCATTCCTGGACGTACCCCGGGTGGCCAGGCAGGTTCGTCCGGTCTACCTCGCGATGTGGGGACTGTGCGCCGTGGGGCTGATCGTGTTTGCGTTTGGAGCGCGGGTCGCCGCGAACTCGATTGCCCACGCGATTGGTTTCCTGCTGCCCTTCGTGGGATTCAGCGCGGCTGCCGTCAGCTTTCGCGGCGGGCATCGGGTGTCGCTCTATTTTATCGCTGCGTCGGCGGTTCTCCTGATCAGCGTGAACGTCTTCGCGCTGCGGGGCCTGGGCCTCATCCCCCACAACTACCTCACCACCTACGGTTTCTTTGCCGCCGCAGCAATTGAGGCCGTTCTCTATTCTTTTGCCCTTGCCGACCGGGTGAAGCAGCTGCGCAGCGAGCACACGGGGCTGAAACGCCGGGCCGCGGAACTGACAAACCTGTCGGTGACCGATGAACTGACCGGCCTCTACAACCGGCGGTTCTTTGACCGAGTGTTGCCCACCTCCATCGAGCACGCGCGGGCGACCATGAAGCCGCTTTCGCTGGTCTACGTGGACCTCGATGGCTTCAAGCAGCTCAACGACTCGCGGGGACACGCGTGCGGGGACACCGTCCTGCGGATCGTGGGCTCGGTCATCCGCGCCAGCGTTCGCGGCGGCGACTATCCGTGCCGGATCGGTGGTGACGAGTTTGCCCTCATTCTTCCCGGAGCGCACGCCACCGAAGCTCGCCTCACCGCGGAGCGAATCCGCAACGGCATCGAGCTGAGCAGAATCGGCTCCAATGGGCAGACCCCACCGCTGCAGCGCTCCGACGACACCGGCGACGGCTGCGACAGCGAGCTGCCCACCTCAACCGCGGACGGCGCCATCGTGACGTCGGTCAGCATCGGTGTGGCCGAGCTCAACGGCGAAGAAGACGCCCAGCTCCTGGTCAACCGCGCCGACCGCGCCATGTACCGCGTCAAAGCCGGTGGAGGCAACGGCAGCGAGATCGACCCTGCGGAGTGACGGCTCAGAGGCCGCCGGGTCAGAAACGGCGGATGGGGCGGACTCGATGCGTCGACGGTTTCGAGCCAAGTTCGGAAGCCCCATCGGCGAAGTTTTGGAGTCGAGCAATTGACTGTGTATGCTGAGTTGAACTCCAATACCGTGCAGAAAGAAGTCCCCCCAATGGGACATCCCGATCCATCAGATGCTCGTACAGCAGATTCAACTCGTCTTGAGACGGCAGAAACCAATCATCGAATCCATTCAGCTCCAACTCAGCGGCAACATGAGCGGAAAACTCAACGTCGCGTGCAATCGCGGTGACGATTGCGGCGGTGTTCGAAGGACCTGCTCCAACATCCGCAACCTGAGCTTCCACAACGTCTGCAAGTGACAACCCGCTGCCGGCAGGCACGCTCTCCCAAATGAGTAATGGATCTTCTCCGTCAACATACACAACTCCCTGCGCAAACTCATAAGTGGGAGCGAACTCGTCAAACCACCCTGCAGGAGCCGCTTCGAGATAGGTCCACGGGAAGTCCCCCGCCTCGTCCACGTAGAAGATGATTCCGCCGGCGGGACCAATGTCGCCGACCACGAACGGCGTGATCGGAACCACAAATCTCGCATATACGAAATCAAGAAACTGTTGAAACCCGTCTCCGACGGGAATGGTCACGGTCACCCGTGTATCCGCTCCCGCACGAACTCGTGCTAAGGCATATCCGAGTCGTGGAGAGCCGATTTCGACGTTGTTGGTCGCATCAATCCAAACCACGTAATCGCGGTCGACGTCGAGGTTCTCGAATGAAACGACTGAAGGCAATGCTGCTCCATCGAAGGTTACCGCCTGCCCATTCGGTATGGCAACGAGTTGCCCGGCGGCGGAACCCAGCTCGCTCGGAGAGAACGTTACAGCCGCTGCCGTCTGAAACGCAGAAAAATTGCTCACGTCGCTCTCCCGCTGCAACGAAGGATTCTCCCGGAAGCTGATGACCGGGTCTACGCGGCGGAAGGAGTCGGCGGTGGCTACGAAGAAGGTCACCCGCTC
>SLTF01000404.1 GCA_007130025.1 Spirochaetales bacterium
AGGGAGCTGCAGAGCGGCGAGATTCTGGTGACCACCGGCACCAATCCGGCCTGGACCCCGCTCTTTCTCAAGATCGGCGCCCTGATCATGGAATGCGGCGGCCCGATTTCGCACGGGTCGGTGGTGGCCCGTGAGTACGGGGTGCCCGCGGTGTCCGGCGTTGCCGGCGCAACCGAAGTGCTGCGCGACGGTCAGCTGGTTCGCCTCAACGGCGAGACCGGAACCATCGAGCTCCTGAGGAACTGAAGCGATGAGTATCACTACACCTACCACCACGCCCGCCGCGTCCCGGGCTACCCGGGCGCGTCTGCTGCTGTATGCGTCGATCTTCATCGCCATGATCGCCTACGGCATGACGCTGCCGCTCTTCCCCTTCCTTCTGGAGTCGTTCGGCGGTCGCGGACTGCACATGGGGCTGCTGGTCGCCGCCTACGGCGTGATGCAGCTGCTCTGCGCCCCCATCTGGGGGCGCATGTCGGATCGCACCGGCCGAAAGCCCATGCTGCTGCTCGGGATGTCGGGCCTGACGGCGTCGCTGCTGGTTTTTGCGTTTGCCCGCCATCTGCCCATGCTCTACCTCGGACAGCTGTTGATGGGAGGCCTCACGAGCGCGCTCTTCCCGGTAGCATCCGCCTACATCACCGACGTCACTGATGACGACGCCCGTGCCGGAGCCCTGGGAAGAATTGGCGCCGCCACCGGTCTGGGGATCGTGGTAGGGCCGGGACTCGGTGGGTTGCTCGCGCTCGACTCGCTCAGCCTGCCGTTCTTCATCAGCGCCGGCGCCGCGCTCCTGGTCTGCGGCTTCATGGTCGTCGTTCTGCCGGAGAGCCTGCACCAGCGCACCACAACCCACGGCGGCGATCCGCGGTTCGGGCTCGTGGCCGCGGCGAGGGCCCTTCGCGGTCCGATCGGGATCGGGCTGTTTCTATTGTTTGCCGTCTACTTCGGCAAGTCGAACCTGTCGGGTGTCTTCAGCCTCTTTGCCATGGAGAAGTTCGCCTACGGCACCACGGAGATCGGAGGCCTGCTGATGATCATGGGGCTGGGATACGCGCTGGTGCAGGGCATCGCCGTCGGACCGCTGACCCGGCGCTTCGGCGACAACGCGATGATCACTGCCTGCACCGCCGGAAGCGCCCTGGGCTTTCTGGCCCTGCTGTTCGCCCCACACTTTGTCGCGCTGGCCGCCGCGCTCTGCCTTTTCATCGCGTGCAACGCCGGCCTCAAGCCGACGGTTCTCTCCTGGATCAGCCGGAACGCCACCATGGGACACGGCTCGGTAATGGGCTACGCCGACGTCTTCATGAGCAGCGGGAGAATTCTCGGTCCGCTCTGGGCCGGAGCGCTCTTCGATCTGAACGTTGCCTACCCCTTCATCAGTGGCTCGGTCTTCTTCGCAGCGGTCTTCCTCGGGCTCGTTCTCAAGCCCGGCGCCGTGCTCTCTACCTCGCCCGGTACGCGCCGGCGTTTCTCATGATGTGGGACTGCACCGCAGCTCGAACTGCGGCCTGTTCCACGGCCATGACCACGTGGCCTCCGGACTCAAAGCTCATCAGTTTGACGTCCGGTATCGTAGCAGCGGCAAACTCAGCGTTGTGGTACAGCTGCAGGGTGTCGTCCACCGCGTGAACGATGAGGGTCGGGGCAGTGATTCCCGCCAGGCGTGTGCCGGGAAGGCGCGCCTGGTTGTCAAAGATTGCTCCAGCGGCGCGCGGGGCCACCGGGTTCATGTACTCGATTACCTGGCCAATACTCTGAAGCTGCTCGGGCGTGAGGCGGACCACCACCTCTTTGTTGGCTCCCATCAGGCCCATGAACTGCCGCCGGAACGCCTTGGTCACCATCCAGTACGGAAAGTCACGACTGAAGATCGCCGCGAGCATGCGGCCTTTCTGGTCGGCCTGGGCCTGGAGCTCCTGAGTCGAGTGAGCCGCGCCACACGAGATGCAGCTCAGTGAGGAGACTCGCTCGGGGTAGCGTTCGGCAAACAGGAATGCCGAGGCGCCGCCCTGAGAAAGCGCCAGCACCGCTACCCGCTCCAGGCCAAGATGGTCCAGCAGATACGCGTAGGCATCGGCCTGTTCGTCCCAGGTGACGTTTTCCGGCATCGATGAGCCCAGGTAGCCGAAGCGTGACGGAGCCACCCAGTGAAAGCCGTCGCCGAGCACGGTCTGCACCAGAATCTCCCCCTGGTCAAAGCCGCCGCCACCGCCATGCACCACCAGTACCGGAGTTCCCGCGCCACCCTCGGTGTACTCAATGCTTCCCAGAGGTGACTCCAGCACGTTCGCGACGCCACGGACCCGTGCGTACGCCCGGCGCATGTCGCCAAAAAAGAGGGCGGCAACAACTACCGCAGTCACCAGGAAGAGAACAGCCGGCCATACCAGGACCGGTACGTGCGCTGCGCGGCTCATGATGTGCTCCTTGTGATCGAGAGGAGTATACGGTGTGGGGCTTGCCGGAATCTACCGGACAGGCGGTTTTCGGTAGCTCACCGCTTTTTCA
>SLTF01000167.1 GCA_007130025.1 Spirochaetales bacterium
CCCGCTCCTTCCCGGTGAGACTGGTTTTGGATGGATGCACGTAGGTGGCGCCCGCCGGGCGAATGGCCTCGTGCGCTTCCTGCGCCTCCTTGGATTTGGAGGTGAACTGCCGCGGCTCCGGGGAGAGATAATCGGCGCCGTAGAGCTCTTCCACGCTGCCTCGCGCGCCACCGATTGCTTCCGAGGCGAGGTGAGGCGAGTCGGTCCGCATATAGGTGATGAGCCCCTCTTCGTAGAGGCGCTGCGCTGCGCGCATGGTCTCTCGGGCGGAGAGCCCGAGTTTTCGGTTTCCCTCCTGCTGCAGCGTAGAGGTGATAAACGGGGGGGAGGGTCGCGAAGTAGTCTCTTTCTGGGTGACCTCGGTTACCGTCCACGGGCGGTCGCGAAGCCGCGCCTCCAGATCCCGCGCGGCTGCTTCGTCGAGGAGCAGCACGTCCGCCTTGCCGGATAGCTCACCGGTGGTGGAGTCAAAGTCCTTGGTACCGGCGACCCGCTTGCCGGCCACGCTCAGCAGTTTTGCCTCGAAGAGCAGCCGCGAAGAGTCGTCCGGTGCAAAGAGCATCGCCTTGAGATCCCAGTAGACCGAGCGACGGAAGCGAATTCGCTCGCGTTCGCGCTCGACAATGAGCCGGAGCCCCGGCGACTGCACCCTGCCGGCGGAGAGTCCATACGCGATCTTTTTCCAGATCAGCGGAGAGAGGGTGTAGCCGTAGAGGCGGTCGAGGATGCGCCGGGTCTCCTGCGCCTTGACCAGACGCATGTCGATGTCGCGCGATTTCTCGATCGCTTCTTCGATCGCAGTGCGGGTGATCTCGTGAAACACCATGCGTCGAACCGGCGCCTTGGGTTTCAGGACCTCTACCAGATGCCAGGAGATGCTTTCGCCCTCGCGGTCTTCGTCCGTAGCGAGCAGGATGGCATCGGCTGCCTTTACCTTGCGCTTGAGCTCGTTGATGAGCTTGGACTTGCCCTTGGGCGTCACATAGAGTGGCGCAAAGCCGTTCTCGACATCGATCCCCAGACGCGCCCACTCTTCTTTCTTGAGCGCGGCGGGGATGTCGGCTGCGGTTTGCGGGAGGTCGCGCACATGGCCGACACTCGCCTCAACGGTGTAGTTGCTCGGAAGAAAGCGCTTGATCGTTCGCGCCTTCGTCGGCGACTCGACAATTACCAGGACGTTATCCGCCATACGGACGATATGCTGCAAAATTACCGGGTTTCGTCAAGTGCAGGAAAACGGGGGTGGCGCAGGCACCCCCTCAGGAGCCGTACTATCCGCCAATTTCTCAGGCATTGACCGGCTGTTCCGCACCGGCTTTTTTCTGAACGCTGCCGGCAACCGCCGAGAGTTCATCGTCGCGAAAGACGCGATCAACGTCGAGGATGATGATGAAGCGGTCGTCTTTTTTTCCAACTCCGGCGATGAAATCGGTGTCGACCGTCGTTCCAATCTTGGGGGGATCTTCGATCTGGTCGCCGTTGATGTCGACAACTTCCTGGACCGAATCCGCGAGGCAGCCGATGGTGATCAGCTCGCCCTGCGACGCAATCTCGGTAACCACGATACTGGTGCGCACGGTGTGCTCGATCCGCTCCATGCCAAACTTGGTTCGCAGGTCGATGACCGGCACGACGTGCCCACGAATATTGATGACCCCGATCATATAGCTGGGCATCCGGGGAATCTTGGTCAGGTCGGGTACCTCGAGGACCTCACGGACCTTCGCGACGTCTACGGCGTACTGTTCCTTGTCCAGGGTAAAGGTGAGATACTGATTTGCGGTTGCGGTGATTTCCATCTCTGCGCTCCTTGTCGGGATTTCTATGATCCGCCTATTCTTTATTATACAGCATACATCAAAAAAGTCTACCACCAATTTCACGATTTGTCCATTTTTTTCGTCCGTTGCGTCTGGCCGCGATAATCTGATAGGATGCCACATCGAATAACGATGCGCAGGCAGCTGCGTGCGATGACTCAAGAAGAGGCGGTTGGATGAAGGCAATTGAACTCGCAAAAACGTTTGATCATCAGGACTTCGAAGACCGGATCTACGCGATGTGGAAGGAGCGCGGCTATTTTGCCCCGCCGGACCCGGCGAAGATCACACCCGACCAGAATCCGTTTGTCATCGTCATACCTCCCCCCAACGTCACCGGCGTGCTCCACATGGGGCACGGTCTGAATAACAGCCTGCAGGACGTGCTGATTCGCTACCATCGAATGCAGGGCCGTCCGACGCTCTGGGTTCCGGGCACCGACCACGCGGGTATCGCGACGCAGAACGTGGTAGAGAAGAAGCTGCGCGAGCGCGGCACCAATCGTCGCGAGCTCGGTCGCGAGCGGTTTGTGGAGGAGACCTGGAAGGTCAAGGAAGCCCACCACGCCATCATCACGCGGCAGCTGGAGAAGATCGGTGCGTCGTGCGACTGGAACCGCGAGCGCTTCACCCTCGATGAGGGACTCTCCGCCGCCGTGCGGGAAGTCTTTGTGTCGCTCTACG
>SLTF01000280.1 GCA_007130025.1 Spirochaetales bacterium
CAGCGTTGATCCCGAGGGGCTTCGTACCCGAACTCCATCGATCTGGTCTCCGGGAGCGGTTCCCTCTGGATTGGCCGACCCAACCCAGGCAAGCACGGCCCCCGTTGAGTGATCAATTACCAGGGCGGCGGCGTGAGCGATTCGCCGATCCTGTGATCGCGCTACCGCCGTCAAAAGCGCACTCGCGAGTTGCTGCTGCATGGGCAGATCGAGGGTAAGGAACAGCGGGTGACCGGCGCGCGGCTCGGTTCGGTGCAGGGCCTGGTACTCGGCCTGGGCCGCGGCCACCGCGTGTGGCGCATGGTTGATGATCTGGTCCGGGCGCCCATGGGCCGCAGTAAGGACGGCATCCTCTACGGCCCGGGCAAGATCGGCCGAGAGCACCGCACCGTCGAGTCGGCGGATCAGGTGTTGTGCCGCGGCAAACGCTTGATCGGGATTGCGTCCGGGGTGCAGGCGGGTGGGGCTGCGCGGAATCACCGCGAGCAGCGCCATCTGGGCAGGAGAGAGTTGGTCCACCGAGACGCCAAACACAACCCGAGACCCGGCGGAAACTCCTTCGGTTGCCTGGGAGAAGGGGAGGCCGTTGAGCCAGAGTTCCAGAATCTCGTCCTTGCTCAGAAGCCGTTCCAGCTGCAGGGCGGTGCGCATCTCCACCAGTTTCCCCAGCGAGCCGCCCCGGTGAGGTCGAATCATGCGGGCGAGCTGCATGGTGATGGTTGATGCTCCCGATACTCGTCGACCCGCGCGCAGGTTGGCCCACGCAGCCCGGATTACCGCAATCGCATCGACTCCACGGTGGCGCACAAACCGGTGGTCCTCCGAGGCAACCAGGATCTCCACCATCAACGCCGGCGTATCGACGAGCGACCGGAACTCGCGCCGCGTTCCGTCTGGAGCGGGAAGCAGCGCGATCCGCTCCCCGCGGCGGTCGCGGACATCGAGGCTCATGGGGCGGGTGCGAAAGCGGTCCACCGCATCCCGTGTCGCCCGGCTCGGAGCGCTGAGTACGACCGTGCCGACGAGTCCCACGGCGAGAAGTGCCGCGATGAGGCTTCCACTCAAGAATCGGCGTCCAGCTCGGCTCATCGGCGCTCCGCGATGCGAAAGAGTGTACCGGCGCTTCGCCCGAAGAGTTCGGGCGTATAGACGGCCAAAGCGGTTGCCGGTGGGGTGGGAAAGATCCCCGGGGTCACCGCACGAAAGAGGAACTCTGTTGTTCTTCTCCCCGCGTACAGCTCGGGATAGATCAAGACCAGTTCCCCGTCGTAGGCCCGCCGCACCGGTTCAAATGCGGAGAAACGGGCGCCAAGTACTCCGACCTCCAGCACGCCCTCGGCAACGACGGTATCCTGAGCGCCGAAGGCGCTCTCGCGTTCCCACCGTTCCCCCATCACCCCACCGGCGTCGCGGAAGCCGCCGGTAACCGCGAATCCCGGATCCAGCAGTTCTGCGCCTGATGGGATCGGCATGGAGAGCGCCACCATGGTGTGGCGCGCAGGGGAGCTCAGCGTGACCCGCATGCGATAGGTGCGTCCGGCAACGAGCCGTTCGGGATCGACTCGGTTTCCGTCCAGGTCCATCACTTCGCGCACCACCGACAGCCCGTGATCGCGAGCGAGGAGGGCCTCTTGAGGAAGGGCGTAGCGCAGGGTGGCGGCATAGAACAGCGTACCGCTCCCCTCGGTCTGGAAGCGGAGGCTGAGAGGCTGGTTTCGCGCCAGATCCGCAAGCGGCGGCTCGGGAAAGGGGAATCGTCCCGTGATCATCTCCATGCCCTCGATCCGCGAGGTGTGAATCGATCGTCCCCCAAGTTCAACGGTGGTGGAGAGATCTGCCGTTGCGGCGCCTTCGGCATCGATCAGGGCGGCCCCGGCAAGAAGAGCCCATGCGGTATCGGCGCCGCCAACCCAGTATCCGTGCCGACGGCGCGCCGCGAGCGTATTCGCAATGCGCTGCACCGTCTCGTCGTCGGCTCCGGCGCGCAGCTGTACCATCTGCAGCAGAGAGAGCGCCGTCACCTGGGAGTCAAACGGAAATCGTCGGGCAAACGGCTCGATCAGATCGATCGTGCGGGTTTCGATGCGCGTGCGGTTGGAGAGAGTCCGCACCAGCCGCTCGACGTCGGTCCGGATCGTCGCCGGGGGTTCTCCGGCACGTCCGTCGAGCAGCGCGTAGCCCGCGAGCGCGAGCATGGCCACGGTGGCATTGGACTGCTGCTCAACCTCGCGCGCTCGGAGAGTATGCTGTGGTGCCACGGGAATTCCCCGCTCGGCCAGAATCCACAGCGAATATGCTCGCAGAAAATCGGGCATCTGCTCCCGATTGGCAATCGAAAGCAGATAGCGGTTCAGCGCTGCCGGGTCGAACCCTCTCCACCGTTCCGTCCCAAGCCCGATTCCGCGAGCTTCCGCGATGGAGAGAAGGTGGGCAAACCGCAGCGTAGCCCATGGCGATGAGGTGCCGGCTCGACTGCTATCGCTCCAGGGAATTCCGCCGTC
>SLTF01000359.1 GCA_007130025.1 Spirochaetales bacterium
ACCCTCGCCCTGGCCTACAGCAAGGGGAAGGGCGACGGCGACGTCTACTACACCCCGGTGAAATACCTTCGCCGGGCAAAGCATGGAAAGACCGGGACCGTAATTCCCACGCAGGAGAAGAACCTTGCGGTTCGCATTGATCCCAATCGACTCGCCCGCCTGCGAGGGAGCTCACCTCCCGCATGACTACCCAGGGACGGCAGTGGTTGTTGCAGCGTGCCCGCTCGGCCATTGAGGCGCAACTTGTGCAGGAGCGAAGTTCGCAGGAGCGGCCCGAGCTTGATACACCGGCTCCTTCCGAAGTGCGACGGGCGAAATGCGGAGTCTTTGTGTCGCTGCACACCCGCGAAGGCAATGATCTGCGCGGCTGTGTCGGCTATCTGCACCGCCGTCGGTCGCTCGACCGAGACGTGGTGGCGGTTGCCCAACAGGCGGCCTTCACCGATCATCGATTTGCCTCGATTGCCTCGGCGGAGGAACTCTCCGCAATGGACATTGAGATTTCCCTGCTGTCGCCCTTTGAGATCATCGATTCCGAAAACCAGATCGTGCTCGGAATCCACGGTGCATGCGTCGAAGTTGACGGACGGACTGGGCTGCTGCTTCCCCAGGTTGCAGAGGGACGGACCTGGAGCGTTGAGGATTTCCTGATCCACGTCTGTGGGAAAGCGGGCCGTCGTGATGCGTGCTGGCGACAACCCGGAGCCATTCTCTACCGGTTTACCGCCGAAGTATTTGACGATCGGTCGCTTCGGTGACATATTGAAGTACGAAGAGCCATGGCAATGACTATTACCCCACTGACCGACGGCCTGGTGACCATCCACCGGGCCGGAGAAACCTATCTCGGCATCGTCACCTATATTCCGGCCAAGCCGGTCAGCACCGCCGCCCTTGCCCGGGAAAACCCGGGCCGCGGGTGGATTGTCAACGGAGGAACGGTCACGCCGTGGCGCATCGCGGGAGTGACGCAGCACGAGGGACGCATTGTGCTGTACGGCGACGCGGTCGACGCACGTCCGTTGTCGGAGTATCTCCGACTCGACTGGGAGCATCTGCTTCCCTATCTCGCACGACTGGCAGACGGCTTCCGGGTCGCCGAGCGCGAAGGGCTGGAAATCGGACCGGCGCACACGCGATCGATTCTCTTCACCGGCGACGGTGGAATCCTCTTCCTTCCCGCCGTACTCTGCGCTGCCATTGCCACGCAACAGTCGGCGGGAAATCGCATGGAGTTCTCCTCGGTCTATACCCATCCGGGACGTACCGATTCGCAAAATCGATCCTTCGCGCTCGCAGTCATGGCGTACCGCGGACTGACCGGCGAGTTTCCCTACACCGCCGACGAAGAAGACGAGCTTCGAAACCTCATGCGGGCTCGCCCGCCGATGGAGGCGTGGCTGCGAAACCCGGAGATCCGCCCCGAGGTTTCCCGCGAGATCGACGCGGTTCTCAGCCCGGACGGGTCAGATGCGATGGGTGCCGACGCGTGGACCGAACGGTTTCGCCGGTGGCGGCACGAGTCGGTGTTCCGAACCGTAACCGATGAAGAACGAAGCGAGATACTCGCGCGAGCCGCGGTTGCGGAGAGACGGTCGGGCGGCGCCTTTCGACGGCGTGAGTTCTGGCGCAAGCACTGGAAACGCGTGGTCACCATTGCACTGGTGGTAGCCTTGGTGGGTAGTGTTCCCGGGACCATAATCCGCAACCGGTTGCAGCCGCGGCAGACCGCGGGGCTTCCCCCCACCGAGGTGGTGCGCGCCTTCTACGGCGCCATAAACGAGTTCAATCACGCCCTGATGGAAGACGCCGTGGTCGACGGCGCGGCGCGCGAAGAGATCCGCATGGTGACCAACCTCTTCGTCATGTCGCGCATGCGCATGGCCGTTGAGATGACCTCGGGCTTTATCGACGCCGACGAATGGCGGCGGGAGGGCAGCCCACAAATACCCGAAGGCGCAATGCCGTGGGGTACAGCCCTGCTGGACCTGGAGCAGGTCCGGGCGGGAGAGCACGAGGTTGTCTACCTGGCACGCTTCGAAATGTGGATGCCGGGCGAGCCTGGTGCACCCGGCGACTCGATTGGAGATACCCGTCCGGCGCCCGACTCCGCTGACGCAACACGGGTTGCAGCACGGATAGCAGCTCAGGGGTTTCGTCGGACCGAGCGGCTGTGGCTGCGCCCCGATGGAGATGACTGGGTGATCTTTCAAATTCACCGGGAGGAAGAGTCGATGATCGATCCGGCTGAGTTCGTTCGGGAAGAGTAGGGCTTCATCATGCGGGAGGTTTCCGGTCGCCTTGCCCTGTCTTCTGCCGCACCGGAGCTCACCGAGCGGCTGCGGCAATTGTCGGACGAGGCCCCCCGTGCCGCCCGCCGGTTTACCCAGAACGAAGAGTTTTTTCTGGAGCTCGACCGGCCCTTCGACGTTCTTCCGATTCCGATTCATCATCCCGTCGAAAAACTCGAGCCCTCGTCCCACTATCTGGACGCAGTGTCGAGCCTCATTGATCAGACCGCGCCATCCCTCGCCGGTGCCCTGCACGGGCTGGACTGCGCCTTCGATCCCATGCACGCGGCGTGGGTCTTCTTTTTCCGGCTTCTTGCCGAAGAGAACCAGCCGACACTCCTGCTCGTGACCGTTGACCTTGCGTACCGCCCGCTTGAGCACGAGGTTATCACCCGAGGCAGCAACGACATTGCGCCGCACTATCGAACGAACCGCATCTATCTCACGGTAGACCTTGTGCCGCTGCGTGATGCCGACACGACCGGCGCGACCCTGCAGGTCGGCATGGAGCGGTCGATCTCGCAGACCTGGATCGGCGAAACCGGCCGGGGATACGTCACGCAGGGGATCTGGATCGACCGCGAGCTGAACCGCTTCTTCACCCGCCTCTTTCTGCCACCGGGTGCCCGGATCTATCCCTGGTTTCCGCTGCACGCGCGTTACCGCTGTCTCTGTCACAGCCCGCTCGACATTTCCGCTTCGGCACGGCAGAATGCGCTGGCAACGCTGCACGATGCGCGAGCGGTCATCCTGCCCCGGATGGATGAGATACTCGAGGAGCTGAAGGCGCAGCCGTTCTCAGACGAGCTGCCCCTGTTCCAGGAGATGCGCCGGCAGGTTGCCCCGCACGACGAGTGGTCCGGGATTCGCATGAGGCCCTATCTGAACGCGCAGAACATGAAGGAGTATGCGGTTGAAGCGAAGTGATTCGCCGGCAGGCGCGCCGGCCGACGGTGCATTGAGTGGCGTACGCGTCACGGTCATGGGGCTTGGGCTGCACGGGGGCGGTCTGGCGACCACCCGGTATCTCTGCTCCCACGGCGCGGAGGTGACCGTGACCGATCTGCGAACCGAGGAGCAGCTCGCTTCGACGCTTTCGCAGCTCGGCTCGCTGCCGGTCCGGCTGGTGCTCGGCCGGCACGAGGACGACGATTTCCGCCGTGCAGACATAGTCCTGAAGAACCCGGCGGTTCCGCGCACCTCGCGCTACCTGCAGCTGGCGTCCTTCATCGAAACCGATATCTCGCTCTTCCTGCGGCGCAACCCCGCGCGCGTCATTGCCGTCACGGGAACCAAGGGAAAATCAACCACCGCCGGCTGCATGCACGATGCGCTCTCCCGACTTGGGGTCTCCAGCCGCCTCGGCGGGAACATTACCGTCTCACCGCTGACCTTCGTGGACGAGTTGACCGAGGCAGACACCGTGGTGCTCGAACTCTCGTCGTTTCAGCTCGGCGACCTGCTGCTGCTTCCCGACAGTGATCCCGAGGCTCGACACGCCCCGCTGCTGCAACCCGAGGTGGCCGTGATCACCAATCTGATGCACGACCACATGGACTACTACACCCGCTTCGAGGACTACTTTGCCGACAAGGCGGTGATCTTCAGCGGTCAGCCCGCCGACGGCCTCACCCTGCTGCACGCCGACGACGAGTGGGGTCCCCGCTACGCAGCCCTCACCCCCGCCCGCCCAATGATGGTGAGCGCTCACCCGCCGGCCAACGCTGCGCCCGGAGCGTGGATCGAGGCCGGCGAAGGGTGGATCCTCACGGCCGAGGGTCCACAGCGCATCCTCCCGCGCGAGGTGGCCCTGCTCGGCGAGCACAACCGCAAGAACCTGCTCTACGTGGCCGCGGCTCTGCGCTGCCTGGGGCACCACCCGGACCGCGTTGCCGACGCGGTCTCCCGCTTTGCCGGCATCCCGCATCGCATGGAGCTGGTGGCAACCATCGCGGGCGTTCGGTGGTACAACGACTCGGCGGCCACCATCGCCGAGGCTGCCCTCGCCGCCGCCGCCAGTTTTGATCGTCCGGTGCGACTGATCGGCGGCGGCAGCGATAAGGGACTCGACGTGACTCCATTCCGCGGGATTGCCGCTGCGGTTGCCGGCCTCTATCTGCTGGCGGGGACGGGGACGGAACGAATTGCCGCCGACCTCCGCGAAGCCGGGCTCTCGTATCACGGCCCCTTCCCCACCCTGGAGGCGGCCGTTACGGCGGTAGCAACCGACGCAACGGCCGGTGAGGTAGCGGTGCTCTCGCCGGGCTGCGCGTCGTTTGGTATGTTCCGAAACGAGTTCCACCGTGGCGACTCCTTCCGGGAGCTGGTGCGTTCGCTCGTCACGGACGGTAGCTGAGACGCGCCGGGCCGCTGTTCGCGCCTCCCGTTTTTTTCTATCATGACCCACAGGAGGCCGACATGAGCCGCATACCCGATGAGTTCCTTCAGAGGATCCCCAAGACCGATCTTCACGTCCATCTGGACGGAAGTCTTCGCCTGTCGACACTGATCGAACTGGCACGCGAGCGCGACGTTCCCCTGCCCTCCTTCACCGAGGACGGACTGCGCGAACTGGTCTTCAAGCCTCACTACCGCGACCTCACCGAGTATCTCTCCGGTTTCCAGTGGACCTGTGCCGTTCTGCAGGATCGCGAAAGCCTCGAGCGCGTTGCGTACGAGCTTGCAATGGATAACGCGGCCGAGGGAGTACGGTACCTCGAGGTCCGCTTTGCCCCACAGCTCAACATGCACGAGACTCAGTCGTTTGAGGAGGTGATGCGAGCGGTGGACGACGGGCTGCGCCGGGCGCGCACCCAACTGAACAGCGCCCTCAAGGACGGGGAGCCACTGTTTGAGTACGGCATCATCGTCTGCGCGATGCGCTTCTTCACCGGTGGGTTCTCGCGCTACTACCGGGAGTTTGTCGACGCGCATCGGTACTCGAACCCGGTGGAAATCACCCAGTACGCTTCGCTGGAGGCGGCGAAGGCGACGGTCAAGCTTCGAAACGAGAGCGACATCCAGATCGTGGGATTTGATCTGGCGGGCGCCGAGCTCGGGAATCCCGCCGCGGTCCACGAGCGCGCCTTTGCCTGGGTCCACAAGCACTTCATCAACAAAACCGTTCACGCGGGCGAAGCGTACGGACCCGAGTCAATCTTCCAGGCCATCACTCGACTGCACGCCGACCGAATCGGCCACGGCCTGCATCTCTTCAATGAATCGCTGATCCGCTCGGACGAGGTTACCGACCGGACCCGCTACGTGAAAAACCTCGCCAAGTTCATTGCCGATAATCGCACAACCATCGAGGTCTGCCTCACCAGCAACCTGCAAACCTCGCCCGACATCCGTGAGCCCCGGATGCACTCGCTCGGCCGCATGCTCGAGGAAAACCTCTCGGTCACCATCTGCACCGACAACCGCCTGGTATCACACACCACCGTCACCAACGAGCTCCGCCTGGCCATCGACACCTTCGACATCTCGCCCAAGCAGTTGAAGAACATCATCGTCTACGGGTTCAAGCGCTCGTTCTTCTACCACCCCTACCCCGAGAAACGACGCTACGTGCGAACGGTGATCGACGCATACGAGCGGCTCGAGCGCGAGTTTGGTCTGGTTTGAGCGATTTTTCCGTCAGGGTCGGAGCGTGATTCGGGTCGGGTCGTGATGTGGGTCAGAACGAGCGGCGCACCCGCTTGAAGTAGAAGGTGCGCGCGCGCTCGGCCGCGCAGAAGAGCGCCGCGCGAAGCGGCTGCACGCGCGCATCCCAGCAGCCGGCGCGGTGCACGACCCTCCCGCCAAAACCGGTCTTGAACCGGTAGAGCCCCGCCATCGGGTGCGCAGGATCGTCGGTTGGAGGAATGCCAAACAGATCGTAGGTGCGGCAGCCGTCCTCGCGCACCCGTCGCATCGCCTCCCATTGGACGGCGTAACTCGCCATCAGATTACGCTTCACGTTGGACGATGCGCCGTAGAGATAGGTCGCGAAGGTTCCCACCTGCGAAACGACAATCCCGGCCAGCAGATCCCCCTCGTGTTCGGCAATCAGAAGCCGCAGCCGGACTTCCGGCGCCTCCTGGGCGAGATCAAAGAGTCGTTGATAGTATTCCCTGCTGTGCAGGACGATGCGGTCACGCTCCGCGGTTTCGCGGTAGAGCTCGTACCAGCGGGGCAGAAACGTACCGTCGACCTCGCGAACGGTGACTCCCCGCTTCTCGGCAAGCCGGATGTTGTAGCGGGTCTTGGACTTCATGCCGGAAAGCAGATCGTCGGGCCCGCGATCGAGGTCAACCACAACGGTGGATGCGGGCTGCACGTCCCCCGGCGCCCGACGCAGGCCCTGCGCGGTCAGGTCCGAGGCTTCCGCCTCGTGGGCGAAGTCAATACGGAGCAGGGTCAAACCGGTGGGGAGCCGGTCGGGGAGCGCGGAGGCAAGACGCATCGGCAGGGCTGCCACCGTGTCCAGCGGCTGGTCGGCCAGCGGGTGCGGAAGATACCCCAGTGCAAACCCCGCGCGCATCCGACGGGTCAGGAGCAGAAGCGGCCGGTCCTCGCCGGCTACGCCCCTCACCCGAAACCGATGCGCTTCCCAGCCGAACTCGGACTTCAGCCGCGCCCAGAGCTCGGTCTGCAGCAGGGTGGAGCCGGCGGGCAGCGAGCCGGCAGAAACCGGGACAAGCTCCACGGGCATGGGCGTTCAGCCAACCGGGCCGTTGGGTACCACCGGTGCGGTAACCGCCTGCCCCGCGCACTCGATCGCGGTGTCGCCCACGGTCAGGACGCGATCCTTCACCCGCAGAGGGATCGCAAAGAACGCGTCGATGTCGATCTGCGGCAGGGATTCTTCGGATGGGGTGTCTCCGTGGAGAGAGAGCCGGTCTCCCGGTTTCGCGTGATCCACGAAGAGCACATCGACCTTCTTGCTTCCGTCTTCGTTGGCTCCCTCAGCCGCGAGCAGCATGCCACGGCTCTCGACACCGCGGAGCTTTGCCGGCTTGAGGTTGGCCACCAGGACAATGGTATGGCCCACGAGCTCTTCTTCGGTGTAGTGCCCCACCAGCCCTGAGACAATGGTGCGCGGTTCGCCGCTTCCGTCATCAATCTGCTCGATGAAGAGCTTGTCGGCCTTGGGGTGGCGTTCCACCGCGGTGATTTTCGCCGCCCGCAGCTCAACGCCCGCGCGGAAGCGCTCTTCCAGGCTCGGCGCCGATGCCTTTTTCGCGGCGCGCTCCGCCTGCGTACCGGAGAAGCGCGCACGCAGCTCCTCGATGGTTTCGGCCTCGACAATGGAAAACAGAATCGTGGGGGCCGAGACGGCGGTGATTCCCGCAAGGTTTCCCAGATCGTCCCAGCTGGTGGTCTTCAGACCCAGAAACTCCGCGATCCGCACGGCGGTGTCCGGAAGGTAGGGGGCAATAAGAATAGACAGATCACGAATGAGGTAGATGAGGTTCTTCAGGAGAAGCGCGGTGGCTTCCGGGTTCTCCTTTCGCGTCTTCCACGGCTCAGCTTCCTGGAACACCTTGTTTCCAAACGACGAGAGGGCAAACACGGTGCGGAAGGCATCGCGGAGCCGGGCGTTCTCGAGATAATCGGTGATCTCCGACTCCATCTTGCGCACCGTGATCCAGAACTCCTTCCATTCCGGGGTGGTGACCGTTCCGGCACTGTCATCCTCAGGGAGAGCGCTTCCAAAAAACTTCGTCTGAAAGGCAAGCGTGCGGTTCACCAGGTTTCCCAGGTTACCGATCAGTTCGCCGTTGATCTTCTCGCGGAAGTCGTCCCAGGTGAAGGTGAAGTCCGACGTCTCGGGGCGGTTATAGTAGAGATAGAACCGCCAGACGTCGGCCGGGATACCGGTCTCCTGCGCGTCGGTGCCAAACACCCCCACCCCGCGGCTCTTGGAGAACTGGCCGCCCTCGTAGTTCAGGTACTCCGACGAGGACATGTGGTGAAGAAGGGTCCACGTCTCTCCGGTACCGATGAGCGAACTCGGGAAGATGACCGTATGAAAGGGGATGTTGTCTTTGCCAATGAACTGGAACAGGTCCACCTGCTCGGGATTCCGCCACCACGCTTCCCAGTTGTCGGTGAGCGATGCGGTAATCGAGATATAGCCGATGGGGGCATCAAACCAGACGTAGAACACCTTCTCGCGAAACCCATCCAGCGGCACGGGAATCCCCCACTTCAGGTCGCGCGTGATGGCCCGCTCCTTGAGGCCGTCGCGGATCCACGCCTGCGTCATCTGCACGGCGTTGCGGGCCCAGTGTCCCTGCTCGGCGGCGGTTTTCAGCCACTCTTCCAGTCGGGGCCTGATCTTGGGAAGGTCGATGTAGAGATGGCGGGTGGTCTTCATCACCGGTCGCGTGTTGTCCACAAGACTGCGCGGATCGATGAGGTCGGAGGGGTCAAGCAGTTTTCCGCAGTTCTCGCACTGATCCCCGCGGGCGTCGGCGTACCCACAGTGAGGACAGGTCCCGCGCACGTAGCGGTCCGCGAGGAACATCTGCGACGCCTCGGAGTAAAGCTGCTCGATCTCTCGTTCGACCACGTAGCCGTTCTCGTGGAGCTTCTGAAAAATATGCTGCGTGATTTCGGTGTGCCGGGGAGCCGACGTACGACCAAAGTGGTCGAACGAGATATTGAACCAGCGGTAGATCTCGCTGTGAATCTCGTAGTACCGGGTGCAGAGCTCCTTTGGAGTGATGCCCTCTTCGCGGGCCCGGGTTTCGGTAGCGGTTCCGTACTCGTCGGTGCCGCAGATGTACAAGGTTTCATAGCCGCGCAGACGGCAGAACCGGGCAAACACGTCGGCGGAGAGGACCTGAATGAGGTTTCCCAGATGCGGAATGTTGTTGACGTACGGCAGTGCCGAGGTGATCAGTCGTTTCTTCATAACGCGTCACTATAGGTTTGCCCCGAAGAGCGTGTCAAGGACGGCATCTTGACTCCGGGTGCGCGGCTCCCCTATAGTGACCGCTATATTCATACACAAAAGGAGTGATGAAACCGTGAAACGAATCATTTTTGCACTCGTCGCGACTCTCGTCGTGCTCGGTCTGGTGGCGTGCGGGCCCCGAGCCGCCGGCACCGCTGCGGTCCGCGATACCCTGACCATCGCCATTGGCGCTGAGCCGGAATCGCTCGATCCCGTCAAGATGACCTCCGCCCCTGCCGCCACCGTTGGTGAGCACGTAATCGAGCGTCTCATCTACATGGAAGAGGACGGTACCCTCACGCCGATGCTTGCCACCAGCTGGTCGGCCAACGCAGACAGCACCGTCTGGGCCTTCGACATCCGCCAGGGCGTCACCTTCCACGACGGTGCCCCGCTGAACGCGGAAGCCGTTCGTGCCAACCTCGCGCGGTTTGTTGATCCCGCCGTGGGTGCCGCCTACCGCTTCCTGCTCGGCAGCGTTCAGGACATCCAGGCAACCGGTGAGTACACCCTGCAGATCACTCTGGCCCAGCCCTTTGCCCCGATTCTGTCGCACCTCTCGCACAGCTTCATCGGCATTGTGAGCCCCAACCAGATCGGCGGCCTTGCGGTCGACGGAACCTTCGAAATCCCCGTGGGAACCGGCCCCTATGTCATGGAGAGCTGGAGCCGCGGCGACAGCGTACGCATGAGCGTCAACGAGAACTACTGGGGACCGGTCCCGCAGATCCCCAACCTGGTCTTCAACTTCATCCCGGAAGAGTCGGCCCGGATCG
>SLTF01000055.1 GCA_007130025.1 Spirochaetales bacterium
ATGTGCTCCATGAGTTTCCGCTGTTCCCGCTCGGGGTCAAGCCCGCAGACGCGGCACTCACCGCCGTCGGCGCGGGAGAGCGAGGTAAGGATGCGAATCAGGGTCGATTTCCCCGCGCCGTTGGGTCCCAGCAGCACAAAGCGGTCCCCCTGCATGATTGTCAGATCCACCCCGTCCAACGCATGGGCGCCGCGGGGGTATCGCTTGGTGATGCCCCGGGCGCGTACGATCTCCGTGTCGGTCATACTGCCTCCTGTGTGTTGATAGCAACAGGATACAACCCTGGTGTTTAATTGGAGGGTTTGACAGCCCGGGTGCAGCGCTCGGGATGAGCATCACGAAGCAGGCGACCGAGGCGCTCGGTGAGGGCCAGAAACTGTTCCAGGGTTGCGGGCAGGGTGTCGGTGGGAAAGGCGGAGAAGAGCTCGGCCTCGTGGGCGGCCGGCGTGTCGGCGACGACTCTCAGTGAAACCCCGTCGGGCAAGACAGAGGCTTCGGGTGCATGCTCGTCGATCGCGCGCAGCAGACGCCGGATTGCGGTGATGCTGAATCCGGCGGTGCGACAGCTTCGGATGATCAGCAGGCGGTCGATCTCCTCGGCGCCGAAGAGACGGTATCCGGCCGGACTCCGCGGGTACCGACAGAGCCCGTCGCGCTCCCAGTTGATGATCCGGTCGCGGGTCAGGCCGGTTTCGGCGGCGACCAAGCCGATGGGTCGAAGCGGACCGCTGCCGCGGGGTGGGGTCTGTTCGCCGCGGCGAAAGCGTTCCAGCGCGGCAAGCGCGTCGAGTGCAAGGCGGTGTTCATCGCGCAGCAGCGCGATCAGTTCATCCAGCCTTTGGAGCGCGCTGGAGTAGGGCGGAGCCCCTTCGTCACGGCACTTGTTCAGGAAGACGAATGTTGCCCTGCGAATGGGTCCAAAGAGACGAAGCAGGGGCTGGCTTTCGCGAACGATTCGGGCGAGCCGAACCAGTTCCGGGCCGTACCGGCGGTATCCGCCGGGCGTCCGCGGTACCGTGGGAAGGTATCCCGCGGATTCGTACCAGCGAAGCGTGTTGGGGTGAATGCCCAGCTGTGCGGCCAGGGCTCCGGTGGTCGTGGAGGGCGATTTCCGCTCCACAGCCGTAATCGCGGTTACTCTGGGAGCGGCCGGACGTTGGGCCATGCGCCACCAATTGAGCCGGGATGAAACATCACCTCACCGCGAGATAGCGCGCGTTGCAGGACCGTGGCAGCATGGGTGCACAGTCGGCCGTCACTGGTTGCCACGCACGTTCCCACCTGGTCGGGGGGAAGAGCCGAGCATATCTCGTGCGCTGCAGCCAATGCGCTGTGCCAACGGCGGCCGAGGTTCCCGGCGTCGGGGCGCTCTCCGTCAAAGTCCAGGGTATCGAGCTCGAGTTGACTGTAGTGTTGCCGCCGTGCGGCATCGAGGAGCGAGAACGGATTATACCCGGGGTCCTTTCCGCATGACGAAAACGCCAGGTAGCCCAGAGGCTGAACCCTCTCGTCGCACGCCAGCACATCTACCCAGTCGCGAACCTCCAGCCTCCCGGCAAGCGCAAGGACTTTATTGGTGGCCAGGTCGAACGGGTGGAGCGTCAGTCCCAGAACGGGGTCATCGATGAGGGGAAAGAACCGGAACGCACTGTCTCGTGCCCACTCGACGACGCAGCGTCCGGTTTCACCCGCGACGATGGCTTCGACGAACGCCGGCGATTTGCGGATGACCGACACGGTGAAACCGGACGATTCCATGACCGTCCGGTCCGACGACCAGGAGACAGCAAGGGCTGCGGTTGAGTCGTGGAACAGGTCAATGTCTCGGGATACCCGAGGGGTGTCCAGCAGAAGGTTCAGCGCGACCCCGCCGGCAACATAACGTTCGCCGCGTTCCCGCCGGGCGTCGCTGAGGAGCCGAAGAACTACCCGTTGGAACTCGGTGAGAGCCACCGTCTGATCTCCATCACCCGCTGATACGCGGTTCGATCTCCGTGACGTACGATGCTGTCAAGCACCATCGACTGCTCTGCAGGGGATGCGGGAAAAAAGTCCGGCTTCATGAACCAGAGGCAGCGATCCCGGTACTCTTCGACCAGTCTGCGCACCTCTGCATCCACGTCTATCCTCGTCGTGTGATCCGTAGACATCCAGAAGAGTGTATCACGAGGGAGTGTCGCGGAAAAAGCGCCGATGGGGCCGTCTTTGACAACCCAATCTCCAACCGAGTACTATTCCGCCATGCGGCAACGCCGGAGCGCGCGATCGGCACATCTCATCATCGGGGCGCTCGTGCTTGGGGTGGTCTCCCTTCTTCTGGAGCAGGTCACCCCTCAGCCACAGTGGCTCTTTGTGGTTGTTCAGGTGGTCGACTTCCTGGTATTGGGTCTTACCCTCCTCGAGGCAGGCCTCGCCTTCGTGTCCGCCCCGGTGAAGCGCAACTACCTGAGATTCAATCTTGCGTCGCTTGCATTCCTGGTGGTGTTCGCGCTGCTCTTCGCCTGGAACAAGGCGCTGGTGTTTCAGGCTATTCCGCAACCAACCGGCGGCTATCAGTCGGTGCTCATCATCCGAAACGTCTTTCTGTTGCTGAAGGTGTTCACCCGACTGCGCCGCCTCTCCGAGTTCGTGACCGCCGTGGTGACGCATCCGGCGCAGACGGTTGCGCTCAGCTTTCTGCTGGTGATTGTGGTCGGGACGCTGCTGCTGATGATGCCGTTCACCACCACAGACGGTGACGGCTTACCCCTGGTAGACGCGCTGTTTACCGCAACCAGCGCGGTGTGTGTTACCGGATTGATTGTGGTCGATACCGCGACCGCCTTCACCGTCTGGGGGCAGATCGTCATTCTGCTGCTCATTCAGATTGGCGGGCTCGGTATCATGGTGCTCTCTCTCTTTGCGCTGGTGATGGTCCGGCAGTCGGTAACGGTCGAGAGCCACATGCTGCTCTCGTACATGCTGAACGAATCCCGCATCACCGAGCTTTCGCGTTCACTCAAGCGTATCATCGTGATTACCTTTGCCGCTGAGGCAGCAGGGGCCACTCTGCTGTTTGTTCTGTTCCGACCGGTCGCCGAGAGCTTCGGTCATCGGGTATTGCTCTCGGTGTTCCACGCGGTGTCCGCCTTCTGTAACGCCGGATTCGCGCTCTTCTCCACCAGCCTGGAGCAGTTCCACGACAACCTCGGCATCAATCTGGTGATCTCCGCGCTGATCATTGGCGGGGGGCTGAGTTTCGGGGTATTGACCAATCTGTTTCAGGTCCTGCGCTCGCGATTCGCGGTGCGGGTGCTTCGTCGCCAGGAGCGGGTAGCCCGGTTGAACGTGAACTCCCGGGCGGTGCTTATTGTTACCGGGGTTCTGCTGTTGGGAGCGTTTTTCGGCTTCTACGCGCTCGAACACGGTCGTTCCATGGCGGAGTTTTCGCTTGGGGCGCAGTATCTCGCCGCGTTCTTTCAGTCGGTCACGTTGCGAACGGCCGGCTTCAACACCGTGGCGCTGAATGATCTTGCCGTCGCGACCTACGTACTCATGATCGTATTGATGTTCATTGGGGGAGCCTCCGGGAGTACCGCCGGCGGGCTCAAGGTAAACAACGTGGCAGTCATCGCTGCCTTCCTGGAGAGCACACGGCGGAAACGAAGCCAGACGCTGCTGTTCAATCATTCGGTCAGCGACCATCAAATCACCGCGGCGTTCTCGGTTCTGCTGTTTGGGCTGCTGTCGGTCTTTGGAGGGACCTTTCTTCTGGCCATCACCGAAGACGCGACCCTCGCGGAGTATCTGTTTGAGACGGTGAGTGCGTTTGCCACGGTTGGGCTGTCTACCGGCCTGACGCCGCGCCTGAGCGTTGCCGGAAGGTTGGTGGTCACCGTGCTGATGTTCATCGGCAGGGTAGGCCCGCTGACCCTTCTGGCCGCGTCATCGGGTCCGCGCGATTCCAGGAGAGTGCGTTATCCTTCGGCGGGTATCGCGGTCGGATGAGTACTCGAATGCAATTGCGTGTGTCACATGAACAAGGAGTCTGAAATGGGAAACGGGCGTGGAGAACACCGGCCGGCTTCGAAACGCGCTGCCATTGATCGGCCGCGGACATTTGCGGTGCTGGGACTGGGGGTGTTCGGTCGGCAGATCTGCGAGACCCTGGCCGACCGCGGAGCCTCGGTTATTGCCATCGACCAGGATTCAAGCCTGATCGAGCAGGTACAGGAAACGGTGACGCAGGCCATCCTCGTTGACACCACCGACGAAGACTCGCTGTCGCAGGCAGCGCTCGCGGAGGTTGACGTTGCGGTGGTCGCGATGGGGGACAACGTCGAGGCGAGTATCCTCACCACCGCGCTGCTCAAGAAGCAGGGCGTTGGGTACGTGGTCGCCCGAGCCATCAGCTCGTTGCACGCCCGCGTGCTGAAGCAGGTTGGGGCGGATGAGGTACTCAACCTGGAGACCGATGCCGGGGCACGTCTGGCAACCCGCCTCATCGCACCGGATGTGCTCGAGCAGGTAGCGTTATCGCAGGACATCAGTCTGGCGGAGATGTACGTTCCCCAGGCGGTGGTCGGAGCGACGCTGGCGGAGCTCGATCTGCGCAAGCGATACCACATCATGGTTATCTCCATCAAACGAACGCAGCGTGATGTGGATGAGTTGGGGAACCCGGTCGAGACCGAGCAGATCGTATTCCCTGGGCCCCAGGACACGCTGCTCGAGACCGATGTGATTCACGTGGTGGGAAAAAATGAAGCCATCGACACGTTCCGTCAACTGTAGGGGGCAGGAACGCTCATGATCCTTCTGGTACGACGGCGAACCATTACGATACTCGTTCTGGCAGCAATTGCGTTCTCATTCGGTATGAGCGTTCTCGCCTTCCTGGTGCTTCAGACCTTCGGGGAACTGACTCCGGCGGAACAGAAGGTAGTCGCCGAGCGGGTGTTGCTGGTTGGAGTTGTCGGCACCATTCTGGTCTGTGCCGGCCTGCTGCTGGTGGTGCGCGACGCGGTGAACCTGAGTGCGGTGTTCAAGCGCCTGGCAGGCATGCACCGGATGAGCGGCGATCAGATCCACGCGGAGTTGCGTGGCCTCGGCGTAGTGGGTGATCAGATCGGCACGCTCTATACGTCGATCAACTCGCTCAGCGCCCGCAAGAGCACCCGAATCGCCGCACTCGACGCGCTGCTGAACACCGTTCTCAATCGAACCGACGCCAATCTGCTCATCGTAAATGCAGCGGGCACCGTGTATCGCGCGACGCCCGCTGCGTTACGTCATCTTGATGCATCCAGTGGCGAGGTGGTCGACCACTCCATCGACGATTTCGTGGACGCAGAGCGGTTTTCCGAGACCTCCGCCACCGTGGCCCGGAGGAGGGGCTCCCACATGATCGGCGAGGGACGCACCGCGATGGTTGTGCTGCCGGTAACCAACGACCAGGGACTGATTGCCTACTACGTCTATCTCCTGGGCGAGGACGCCCGCGACGAACTCAAGCGCAACCCGCCCAAACGACAGCCGGCGCGGAGCGGCCATCCTGCACAACCCGGCGGCACCAACGCGGCCGGTGAGGCGCCGAGTCCCGTGACCGTTGCGGATGGCGCCCGCAGTGACGCGCCGAACCCGATTCGCGCCCTGCTGCGGAGATTTACCTTCAAACGGAAATGAGGCTGCGGGTCCCCGCTGCTCATCGACCGGTTTGAGCACCGTTGCATCCACGGCCCGCCAAACAAAAAAAGCCGACCAGCGCCTGAAGGCGCCGCTCGGCTTTTTTGGGCCCAGCAGGACTTGAACCTGCGACCCGCTGATTATGAGTCAGCTGCTCTAACCAACTGAGCTATAGGCCCGACTGTTCGGCAGGGTTACTGTATGCCACGGGGGGCGGGGCGCTGTCAACAAAGTGCGGGTGGTGCGAAACGTGTGCTCGCGCCGCGCGCGCTCCTCACGCCTCGTTTCGGGGCGGGGAGCCGAGGAGCAGGGACTCAAGGTGGGCGCGATTCTGCTGAAAGCGCTCGAGTTCTTCGCCACGGAGGGTTCGTTCCGGGGGAAACTGAATGGTTGCGGGGTTGATTGGGGCTCCGTTGAGGTGGACCTCGTAATGCAGGTGAGGACCGGTGGTCAGGCCCGTCATTCCCACGAAGCCGATCACCTGCCCCTGGTTCACGCGAACTCCGGGGCGGATGCCGCGGGCGGTGGAACTCATGTGGGCGTAGAGGGTGCGGAACCCGTTCGCGTGGCGCAGGATTACGTGAATGCCAAAGCCGGTGGTGTTTCGTACCGCCTCGACCGTACCATCGCCGGCCGCATTGATGGGCGTACCGATGGGGGCAGCGAAGTCCAGGCCGGGGTGGAGGTGGCTGAAGCCCAGGATGGGATGGGTGCGCCGACCGAAGCCGGAGGTGAGGCGCGCACCCTCGATCGGGGTGCGCAACAGGGTCTTTCTCACCGTTCGCCCGGTTGGGTCGTAGAAGTCAACGCCGTTCTCCCCGTAGTGACGGAAGAGCCGGAGGGTTCGATGGTTCAGCACCAGCTCGGCAGAGAGCAGGGAGCCGTTTCTGACCCAGTGGCCGTCTTCGTCGTAGTACTCTTCAAAGAGTACCGAGAAGCTATTGCCGGGATGGATATCCCGCTGGAAGTCCACGTCAAAGGAAAACAGCTGAATCAGTGTCGCAAGCAGGTTTGCGTCCAGACCCGCTGTCACGCCCGCGCCGTAGAGGCTTCCGGTAATGCGACCGGTTCGCAGGGCGGGTATTGGGGTGAGTGGTCGATGGACGTCCGCGGCAACAAAACTACCGTCTTCGGCTCGGGAGATCTCGATGGAACGCTCGGCGCTCAGACGAACGGCGACGCTGTCGAGGGTATCGGGGTCGTTGTCCCAGAACCGGAAGACCAGTTCCTGTCCCGGTCTGAGGCGGCGGGGATCGTAATAGCTGCCGACCGCGCGGCTCGCGGCAACCGCCTCATCAAACGAAAGGTTGTGTTCGCGAAGCAGTTCGAGCAGGGTCTCGCCCCGCTGGACCACCCGCGCGCGCTCGTGCAGGAGCGGGGCTGTTGGTGACGGAGAGTCGACGACTACCGCCGTGATTGCGACCTCGTCGACCGGTTCGTCTTCGGCCGGCACCCCGCGAGCGTGAACCGAAAGATCGACCAGAATCAGGAGCGCCACGGGGATGGTAACCCCCGCAATTGCCCGCACCACCGGTCTCCGCATCATACCAATCATCGTTCGTACCATCGTCTGCGCGCTCGACACAAACCGGATCATACCATGACCATCCGTCGGTCCGCTACCTGCTTCGTACCAGGACGTTGGGATGTCCGATGGAAGCAAGACGGTTGCGATGGTCGTCCAGAGAGACGATGGGAACGTCGGGCAGTACCACGCGATGGACGCCGCCGGATGCGTCCTCGATGGCCGGCTCAAAACCGTGGGAACGCAGGCGCTGATAGAGGGCCAGGGCGTTGTCGCGCTGTGAGAACGAGGCCACCTGAATCGTGCGAGTGGTCCGCTCGGCGGGAAGATGAATGATCTCCACCCGCACCGGAGCCACGCCGGCTGCCGCGATGCCGATCGCCTCGGCGGCAGCTCGGGAGAGATCGATCACGCGCCCTTCGACGAAGGGGCCACGGTCGTTGATCCGCACCACCACACTCTGTTCGGTGACTGGATTGATTACCCGGACAATCGTACCGAAGGGCAGGGTCCGATGGGCCGCGGTCAGCTGGTTGGTGTCGAACACTTCACCGTTTGCCGTCAGCCGTCCCTGGAACTTGCCGCCGTACCACGACGCGAGCCCGTCGAGCTCGTGTTCGGTCTGTGCGAGCGCAAGCGCGGGTGTGAGCATGGCCGCCAGAACGACGGCGCAGAGAAATCGTACCCTCATACGGTTCTATCGGCGATTTTCGGTCGCCGTTGAACACCCACGGCCTGGTGATTATAATGCGGCCCTATGAGCAACAAGGCAGCCCTCGACGAGTCCGTGCACTGGGCGGATATTCACGCAGACAAGATCATCCGCGAGCGCGGCCCCAAACCCGAGTATATCTGCGCCTCCGGAATCACCCCGTCGGGGACCATCCACATCGGCAACTTTCGCGAGATCATCTCCGTGGAGCTGGTGGTTCGCGCGCTGCGTGACCGCGGGGAGATGGTTCGCTTCATCTACTCGTGGGACAACTATGACGTCTTTCGTAAGGTCCCCAAGAATATTCCCAACGCCGAGCGCTTCACCGACTACCTGCGCTGGCCAATCATCTCGGTACCCGATCCGTGGGAGAAGGAATCGAGTTACGCGCGGGCAAACGAGGTGGCGCTCGAGTCCACCATGCCCGAGCTCGGGGTCTTTCCCACCTATATCTATCAGGCCGATCAGTACCGTTCCTCGGTCTACGCGCACGGAATCCGCGCCGCGCTGGAACATCGCGACACCATCCGCGCCATCCTGAACGAGCACCGAACCGAGCCGCTTCCCGACGCATGGTGGCCGATTTCGGTTTTCAGTACCTTCACCAGCAAGGATACCACTACCGTCCTCGATTGGGACGGGGAGTGGGGCGTGCGCTACCGCTGCAACCAGAGCGGCAACGAGGAGACCGTCGACCTGCGCAGGAGCGGTGCCGTCAAGCTGCTCTGGCGGATCGACTGGCCGATGCGATGGAAGCACGAAGGGGTCGACTTCGAACCGGCCGGAAAGGAGCACCACTCCGCGGGTGGTTCCTTTGATACCGCCAAGCAGATCGTGCGGAAGGTCTACGACCAGGAGCCACCGGTCACCTTCAAGTACGACTTCATCAGCATCAAGGGGCGCGGCGGCAAGATTTCGTCATCGTCGGGCGACGTGGTGAGCGTGCGTGACGTGCTGGAGATCTACCAGCCGGAATTGGTGCGCCACCTCTTTGCCGGCACGCGACCAAACGCGGAGTTCGCGATCTCCTTCGATCTCGACGTCATCAAGCTCTACGAAGACTACGACCGCTGCGAGCGGATCTACTTTGGTACCGAAGAGGTGGGCGAGAAGCGGCGTCTCAAAGAGTCGCGCATCTATCAGCTGTCGCAGGTGGTTGACATACCGGCGTCACAGCCGATGCAAATCCCCTTTCGGCACTTCTGCAATCTGTTGCAGATCAGCGCGGGCAACATCGATCAGGCGATCGACTCTTTTCCCGGCACCGCCGATATCAGCGAGGGTGAGCGTGAGCGGCTGCGCACCCGGGGAGCCTGTGCCTGGAACTGGATCAACCGCTACGCCCCCGAGGACTTTCGCTTCACGCTGAAAGAGGGCGATGAACCGCCGATCGCCCTGGAACCCGCCGAGGCCGTTGCCGTTCGTGCCCTCACCGCCGAGGTACGCGAGCGTCTCGCTGAGCACGATGAGAAATCACTCGCCCAGGCGATTTACGACATCGCATCCGCGCAGGGTATCGAGGCGAAACAGCTCTTTCTGGTGATGTACCGGATTCTTGTGGGCAAGGACCAGGGGCCCCGGCTCGCCGGTTTCCTGCTTACCCTCGGGCGCGAGCGGGTCCTTCGCATTCTGCGCGCATACGAATAGCCCGCCGCGCACCACAGAGCAGGGCGTCACAACGACCGGGAGGAACCATGGACGGAGATCAGATCAAACAGCTTCTCGGGCGTACCGTCGCCGAGCGTTTCGTCACCTCAGGGATGAAGATCGGGCTCGGAACCGGTTCCACCGCGGTGTGGGCGATCCGTCGCATCGGAGAGCTGCTCGCCGACGGCAGCGTGTCGAACATCGTGGGCGTGCCGACGAGCTCGCAGAGCGAGGTCGAAGCGCAGGCGGGCCGAATTCCGCTGCGCAGCATGAACGACCCCGAGATCGCCGGCGAGCTCGACCTCACCATCGACGGCGCCGACGAGGTCGACGCCTCAGGAAACCTCACCAAGGGAGGCGGCGGCGCGCTCTTGATCGAGAAGGTGGTCGCCTACGCGTCGCGGCGCGTGGTGATTATTGTGGGCAGGGACAAGCTGGTAGACCACCTCGG
>SLTF01000325.1 GCA_007130025.1 Spirochaetales bacterium
GAGCAGCGAGTCGAGCCCGTCGAGCGACGATCCGCGAACCGGCACCCCGATGACGGGAAGCACCGTAAGGGCGGCAACCATCCCCGGGAGATGCGCGGCGCCACCCGCTCCCGCGATAATCACCTGAATTCCCCGCCTGGCCGCGCCCTGCGCGTACTCAACCATGCGAAGCGGCGTACGGTGGGCCGACACGATGGTGCATTGGGTGGGCACCCCAAACTCAGCCAACGTGTCGACGGCGGCCTGCATCACGGGAAGATCAGACTCGCTTCCCATGATGACCGCGACGCGTACGGTTTCAGCCACTATGTCCTCCTTGGGATTGCGATGCAGACGCACCGTGGATCTGGATGCAAGCGGCGGCGCGGTTGGCGCGCTCGAGCGCTTCCTCCGGGGTTGTGCCAAGTGCGGTCAGGTGGCCCATTTTTCGCCCCGGCACCGAGCGGCGCTTTCCGTAGAGGTGAACGGTCACGCCGGGCACCGAGAGCGCGCGTTCGAGTCCGTCCACCGCGACGGGGCCCGGTTCGCCCGCTCCCAGCAGGTTTACCATTACCGCCGGAGAGAAGATCTCCGCTGAGCCCAGGGGCAGGCCGAGCACGGCCCGCAGGTGCTGGGCAAACTGGCTGGTGGCGCAGGCGTCGATGGTGTAGTGGCCGCTGTTGTGCGGACGGGGGGCCACTTCGTTCAGGAGCACGCGCCCCGTCGATCCCTTCTCCACAAAGAGCTCCACACCAAAGATGCCCACCCCGTCGAGCGCCGTGACGGCAGCCTGTGCGATGCGCCGTGCCTCGAGTGCAATCTCGGGGCGTATGAGAGACATCTGCGGCGGCGCGGCGATCACGTGGGTACAGATGTTTCGCGCGGGGTCGAAGCGCATCTGGACCGGATCGTAGCAGACAACGGAGCCGTCGAGTGCGCGCGCCACCAGCACGGCGAGTTCGTACTCGATCGCGATCAGCTCTTCGAGAATCGATGGTCCAGGGAGTTGTTGGGTGTCGGTGGTGTGGAGCGTGGTCACGCCGCGCCCGTCGTATCCGCCCCACCGGAGTTTCTGCACGGCGGGGAATCCAAACGCCGCGAGCGTCGATACGTTCCCCGGCGGGAACTCACACCAGCGGGGCCCGGGCAGTCCCGCCTCGGCAAACCGGCGCCGCTGGGCCGCCTTGTCCTGCACAATGCGCAGCACGGCGGGATCGGGACGCACAACCGCTCCGTGTTCTACTCGTTCAGACACCGCGTCGATGTTGATGTGCTCGATCTCCCACGTGGTAACCGCGCAGGCGTCGATCAGCCTCGATATCGCGGCCGGGTCATCGAGGCTCCCACACCAGAAGCGGTCCGCGAGTGCGGCGCAGGGCGCATCCGGGTCAGGATCCAGCACCGCCACGCGAAGATCGAGCAACCGCGCTTCGGCAATGAGCATGCGCCCCAGCTGGCCGCCGCCCAGAATTCCCAGGTGATAGCACCCCCCGGGCACATCATGCCCCGACACGGGTCAGAGACTTTCCTGAAAGAGTCGGTCCAGCTCTCCACGCAGCTGCTCAAGGACGCCCTCGTACTGCTGCTGCAGGCGACCCATGTGCTGCTGCAGCGCGCCGGCAAACTCGGGATCCTGCGCCGGATCCAACTTGACCGCATGCCCGAACTGGCGGGCGAGCTCTTCTTCGCGCTTGCGCATGCGATCGGCAAACGCGGTACGAAGCTGCTCGACGAGGTGCCGGCGGTTCTCGAGGTACTGTTTGAGCAACTGGTGGGCCTGTTCGAAGAGGTACTTCATTGAGCTGCTGTCCTTGATGACCGCGGCAAGGCCGGTTTCAACCGTCGAAAGCCGCGAAAGATCAGCTTCGGTGGTGGGGAGGGTGATCTGAGTGATAATCACTTGAAAAAACCCCTCTTTGACCCAGCGCACCTCTTCGCTCGAGTACTGCTTCAGCGCCTTCTTCACATCCGTGGTGGGATCCTCGGAGAGTTTCGATACCAGCCGTTTTCCCTCCTGCCGGACCTCGTGCGCCCGCAGTCCCTTTTTATCGCTCGCCACGCTCTCGGTACGCTCCAGTGCGAGCTCCAGTGCGCTTTTTATCTCGCCCATTGATATGCCTCCCGGTCAGATGACGCAGTTGCCGTGTGCGTTGGTCTGAGTATAGCGAAGAGGAAGGCCCGAGGTCGACTGCTCATAGTGATCTTTCCCCCAGCTCACCTGATTGACCGCATACGCGGCCGAACCCTATACTCCATGTTTGCAGGAGGACGGACCGAAGATGATCGACAAAGACGAGCAGCGCGCAGAGCTGGTGCTTCCCGAGAAGAGCGTCTCGTTTCCCATCACCGAGTCTTCGGTGGGAGACCAGGGCATTGACATCCGTCGCCTCCGCAGCGAAACCGGCCTGATCACCTACGATCCGGGGCTCGCCAACACCGCCGCCTGCAAAAGTGCCATCACCTTCCTCGACGGAGAGAACGGCGTCCTCATGCACCACGGCTACCGGATCGAGGACCTCGCCGAGAACTGCGTCTTTCTGGAGGTCGCCGTTCTGCTGATCACCGGTTCGCTTCCCAACCGCGAGGAGCGGTCCCAGTTCACCCGCCTGATGAACAAGAACTCCATGCTCCACGAGGGAATGATCCGGTTCTTTGACAACTACCCCGAGCGCGCCCATCCCATGGCGATCCTCTCGGCGATGGTGGTCTCCCTTTCGGCGTTTTACCCCGAGATCATCCGCGAAGACAACGATACGCCGCTTGATGAGACAATCACCAACCTGCTCTCCAAGATGCGCACCATCGCCGCGTTCAGCTACAAGAAGTCCATCGGCGAGCCCTTCGTCTACCCAAGTTACAAGCTTCGGTACGTGGAGAACTTCCTGAACATGATGTTCTCGTCGCCGGTGGCAAACTACCACATCGACCCGGTGGTCGAGGCGGTGATGAACAAGTTCCTTATTCTCCACGCCGACCACGAACAGAACGCGTCGACCACGGTGGTGCGCGGCGTGGGAAGCTCGGGCACCAACCTCTACGCCTCGATTGCCGCGGGAATCTCGTCCCTCTGGGGCAGCATGCACGGCGGCGCCAATCAGGCGGTGATCGAGATGCTCGAGGACATCCGCGTATCGGGAAAGAGCGTGAAGCAGGTTGTCGAACAGGCGAAGGACAAGTCGAATCCGTTCCGCCTGATGGGCTTTGGCCATCGCGTCTACAAGACCTACGACCCGCGCGCCCGCATCGCCAAGGAGAGCTGCCGCGAGCTGCTGAAGCATCTGGGAATCGACAACGATCCGCTCCTGGACGTTGCCATGGAGCTTGAGGAAGCAGCCCTCGCGGACGACTACTTCAAGGAGAAGAGCCTCTACCCCAACGTGGACTTCTACACCGGCATCGCGTACCGCGCCATCGGCATCCCCACCAACATGTTTACCGTGATGTTTGCCCTGGGGCGACTCCCCGGATGGATCGCGCACTGGCTGGAGATGCGCCAGGACACCGACCAGCGAATCGTGCGTCCGCGGCAGGTCTACATCGGCCAGAAACCGCGCGCCTTTGTCCCAGTGGAGGAGCGCCTCTGAGCCGCCGATACTGAAGATATGGTACGGCTGCGCTCCTTCGTCAAAGCGCTTGCAGGCATCGACGATCCTCTCCCCGAGCCCGACGCGGGCACCGGGTTGGAGACTCCCGCCGCGAGTGAGAGCGCCGGTCCGGTAGAGTGGCCCGTTCTGCCGGCCGAGGATCCGGGAACCCCAACCGGCGCTTCGGTGCTGGACCAGGCGGTGGATCCGGCGATGGGGCCGGCCGTCGATCCAGCGGTCGCGCCCGTGGAAGCCGTTCTGCGCGCCTTCGGCGTGCGACGCGAACGCGATCTGGACGCGTTGACCGCGCCGCCGCGGGTTATCGGGGCGGCACTACAGCTTCTGTTCTGCGTTGCCCTTGCCGCAGCCGCGACCGCTGCACACGGACCGCTGGTGGGTCTGATGCTGCGTCTCGAGCTGGAGTCGGTGGCGGCCGTCGCCCCCACCGGGGTTGCGGCGGTGGTTGCCCTGCTCACCCTTCTGGCGGCCCTGCGCCTTGGGGTACGAATGCGAAACGCCGAGCGGCGCAGACTCTATCTGAGGTTTCGCGGCCGATGGAGCGGAGAACTTGACCTCGCCCGCGCACACGTGTCCCGTGGAGGCAAACGGTCACCGGATCCGCGTCCATAGCGAGAAACCGTAGATCCCGTTACGGGAAACGTCGTTGTTGCGTTTTTTCAAGACCTGCGGTAGAATTACGACCATTGATGTCAAAAAATATAATATCTTTATTCGTTGTTGATGATCATCCCCTTTTCCGGCAGGGAGTCTGCGCGATCGTGGCGTCGCACGCGGAGATCGAGGTGGTGGGGCAGAGCGACGGGGGCAACGGGACGGTGGACGCAATCACCGCGGCCAAACCGGACATCGTCCTGCTTGATCTGTCGCTGCCCGGTGATCGGGGGCTGCGCATGATCTCCGAGATTCGCACGGCGGTTCCGCACTGCCGCGTGGTGGCGCTAAGCATGACCACCGCCCTCGCTACCGTGCGCGCCGCCATTGCCGAGGGCGCGTCGTCGGTCATTACCAAAGGCGCCTCGTCGTCGGATATCGTGAAGGCCGTCACGCGAGTCCATGACGGCGAATGGTACTTCAGCCGCGACGTCACCGACCGCCTCCTTGAGCGACTCGTCAGCGACCCGACACCCGAACCGGCCGCACTTGGCGACGAGCGCTACGGGTCGCTCACTCCGCGGGAGCGCGAGGTCCTGCTCCTGCTCGCCGAGGCGAAAAGCCCCAAAGAGATCGCCTACTCGCTCGATATCGCGCGATCAACCGTCGACGTTCACAAGACCAACCTGATGCGAAAAATGGGCTTTCACGACATGACCGATCTGTTTCGCTTCGCCATGAAGGCGGGATTCATCGATGCGGCGGAGTGGCTTCCCGCCGACTCCCGGAAACGATAGCTACCAAGGTAACGTCGCGGAATCGGTGAGGGGGTCATCAGTTTGACTCATCTCGTCGTTTCAAACGCTTGCTTACTGCGGAAGGGGTTACCCCGATGAGTCGCGCAGCTTCGCTTTGATTCCCTCCCGCCCGCCGCAGTGCCTCATCGATCAGGATGTCCGCAATTGACTGCATATTCGGCAGGGTCTCGCCAAACACAACGGACTCGGGTTCCGGTAGTACCTTTGAGAGCCGCCCTTGTAGAGCGTCATCGAGTTCGCGGGAGAAACCCATGAAGTGGTGACTGCCGATCGTCTCGTCCCCTGCCACACGGATCGCATGAAGGATCAGAGACTGTAGCTCGCGAACGTTTCCGGGGAATCGGTAGCGCTCAAGCGAGCGGATACCCTCTTCGGAGAGCGACATCGTGCGGCCGCCGGAGTCCACAGCAAATCGCGCAACAAAATGGTGCGCGAGCAAGGAGATGTCGCCGTGCCGCTCTCGTAGCGGGGGAATGGCGATCTCATGGGTGGATAGGCGGTAATAGAGGTCTTTACGGAACCGTCCCTCATTCATGAGAGCGTTGAGATCGTGGTTGGTGGCCACCACAAACCGTACGTCGCATCGGCACGGGGTGTCACTTCCCAGCCGATAGTACTCGTGGTGCTCGATCACGCGCAGCAATTTGACTTGACTCTTGACATCGAGATCGCCGACCTCATCCAGAAAGAGGGTACCCCCGGAGGCGCGCTCAATCAGACCAGCACGATCATCCGCCGCACCCGTGAATGCGCCACGAACGTGGCCAAACAATGCATCGGAAAAGAGGGCATCATCCAGCCCGGAAACATTCTCAACAACAAACGGACCGTCGCGCCCGCTTGCCGAGTGCAGTGCTGAGGCGAAGAGATCTTTGCCGGTTCCGGTTTCCCCGGAGATCAATACCGGATGCATGCTCCGGGCGACTGACTCTACTGAGATCAGCAATCCCAGCAATTTCGAGTCCGCACTGATAATGTCCGCAAAGTGCTCCGGGTGTTCGAGATAATTCTGCAGCAGACGGCGACGCGCCCGGGATCCATGAGACCGCAAGGTCTTTCTCTGAACGATGCGCGCCAGGTGATCAACGAGTCGCGCGGATGGAGACTTCACCGTGCAGTCGGCGGCTCCGCCCTTCAGATAGTTCAAGGCCGAATCGAGATCCTCCATCTCGGTCATTACCATGACGGATACCTCCGGATCGATATGCCGGAGCCGTTGAATGAGGGCGACTCCCTCAGTCACGCACAACTCGTGGTCGAGCAGGACCACATCAAACGACCGGGCCGTGACCTTCTCCGACACATCCGAGACGGTGCGGGCTTCTTCCACCCGGCACCCAAGCCTCCGGTGAATCAGAGAAATGAGTTCGTTCTCGCTGTGCGAAGACGGGGTTGCGAGCAAAATCGACGGAGTTTCGTCCATACACAAGGGTAAGCAAAAATCGTACCGTTATGCACCATGCTGACACAAAAGCGTAACTCTCAGTAAAGGAGTGAGATACGGCGGCTACTATCCACCGAGCCCATTATTTCGCTCCATGAACTATTCCGATTGTCATGCACTGACGGGGATACTGTTCCGTCGGAGCCGTTTATTCACCGCCGAGGGCGTTATCCCGAGCAGCTCAGCAGCGGCTGATTGATTCCCCCCACATCGCCGCAGTGCTTCATCGACAAGCAGGCTTCCCACCTCACTCAGCGTCGGGAGTGGATCCGAAAAGAGCACCCGGGCGTCGGTTCCCGATTTCTGAGACCATGTGTGCGCTGCCACGGGAGGCCATCCCCGCTCTCCGGGTTCGAGCGCCGTTGTCGGCGACGCAAACCACACGGGAGAGAGAACCGATCCGGGGCAGAGGGTCACGGCATTGATGACTCGCGCGCGAAGTTCACGGACATTACCAGGAAACTCCTCTCTGGTAAGTTCTTCGATTATCTGATCCGGGACCATGGGGGCCGGCTTCCCCAGCTCTGCAGCGGTCTGCTCGACGAACGCGTTCAGCAGCAGCGGAATATCCGCCGGGCGCTCACGCAGCGCCGGCAAGTCCACCATATGCACCGCGAGCCGATAGTACAGGTCCTGGCGAAACCGCCCGTCCTCCACCATTGCGTAGAGATCACGATTTGTGGCGAGCACGAAGCGCACATCAACCTGCACCGGGGTATCACTGCCGACGGGGTAGTACCGGCCGTGTTCAATGAGGCGCAGGAGTTTCACCTGAGAACGGGGGGAAAGATCTCCAATTTCATCCAGAAAGAGCGTTCCCCGGTGAGCAGCAGCCACCAGTCCCTTTCGCTCTTCGGTCGCACCGGTGAAGGCACCGCGTTTGTGCCCAAATAACGAGTCAGAGAACAGCGCATCGTCCAGCCCTGCCACATTTTCCACCACAAACGCACCCGTACGACCGGAGGCAAGGTGCACTGCGTGCGCCATGAGGTCTTTCCCGGTGCCCGTCTCACCGGTAATGAGAACCGGCTGAGACCCGCGAGAGACCGACGCGGCGAGCATCATTGCGGATCGCATCCGCGGGTCGTTGGTCAGGATGGCCGAAAACGCGCTGCTGATATCGGATTCAACTCTCACCAGTTCGTCGACGATGAGTGCAAGCCGGTCAGCATCGTTTTCCCCCACCACGTCGCTTGCGCCGGCGTGAACGTACGAAACCGCTTCATCGACGTCTATCTCGGAACAGACCACTGCGATTCGCGCGGTGGGTGCGGCACGATGAAGGCGTTGGAGCCGTTCCTCCGGGAAGCGATCCAGAGCCCGCCTCAATACCAGAACCAAATGCGGCTGACGAACCGAGACCTCTTCAAGGAATCGATCGTACGATGACTCGGGATGCACGACAACGTGCTCACACCGCTCGAGCGCGCGCATCACGGGCGTCTGCGAACACTCTCCCGACGCAACGCAGCTAATGAGGGATTTTCTTTCGCATTCTGATCGTGGTCTCTGCATCTATTTGCTCCTGGCGCACAGCGTACTCCAGCACGGTACTTCACTTGAGACATTGTTCACAGTTGGATATTCCTTTAGTTGAAGCAAAGCTCGTCTTTAGGCGCTCTAAAGACGCGCGGGCCGTGGTGTGGCGCCGGTGCCGGGGATTCCGGGCGGCCGTTCGCGGCGGATGCCGCTTTTCGAGAAGGCGCGGAGTATAGTACATTGGGAGTACTGCAACAGAAGGAGAATCCGCCCGTGCCCAAAGAGCTCTTGCGACAATGGAAGGTATCTGACTCAGCCGATCTCTACGGAATCAAGGAGTGGGGAAACGGCTATTTTGACGTGAACGACAAGGGCGAGGCGGTAGTCACCGTGCGCTTTGGCTCATCGACCGTCGCGGTGAGCCTGATGGATGTGCTCAACGGGATTCGCGCACGCGGTCTGGGTCTTCCGGTATTGCTGCGGGTAGAGAACATCCTCGACGCGCAGATCGAGCGGATCAACGAGAGCTTCCGCAAGCAGATCAAGGCGTACGGCTATCGCGGCGGCTTCCAGGGCGTCTTCCCCATCAAGGTGAACCAGCAGCAGGAGATTATCGAGGAGATCGCCCGCTTTGGCACCCGGTACGACCACGGCTTTGAGGCGGGCAGCAAGGCGGAGCTGATTGTGGCGCTGGCGATGCTGGGCAACACCAACACCCCCCTGATCTGCAACGGATACAAGGACGCGGAGTTCATCGACCTGGGGCTGCAGGCGACGCGCATGGGCTACAAGGTCTTCTTTGTGGTGGAGATGGTGGGCGAACTGCCGCTGCTGATCGAGCGCGCACGCGCAACCGGCATCCGGCCCAATATCGGGCTGCGTCTGAAGCTCGCGGCCAAGGCGGGCGGCCACTGGAGCGAATCGGGCGGCGACTTCAGCCTCTTCGGGCTGACCACCACCCAGCTGGTGGAGGTTGTAGACGGGCTCAAAGCGGCCGGCATGATGGACTGCATCCGCCTGGTGCACTACCACCTGGGCTCGCAGATCCCCAACATCCGCGACATCCGGACCGCCGTCAACGAGACGGTGCGCTTCTACGCCGAGCTCGCCGAAGAGGGAGCTCCCATGGGCTACATCGACCTGGGCGGCGGACTCGCGGTTGACTACGACGGCTCCAAGACCAACTTCGTCCACAGCATGAACTACTCAACAGATGAGTACAGCGCCGACGTGGTGGAGGTGATCATGAACGTGCTCGACGCGAAGGGCATCGAGCATCCCACCATCATAACCGAGAGCGGCCGCGCGACGGTGGCCTACTCCACGGTGCTGCTCTTCAACACGCTTGAGGTGGCGCGGTCCCAGCCGCGGCCGCTGCCGGAGCAGCTGCCCGAAGGGGCGCACGAGCTGCTGACCAACCTGCACGAGGTGCTCGCGTCCCTGGGTGTGAAGAACGTGCAGGAGTGTTACAACGACGCGGTCTACTACCGCGAAGAGGTGCGCGAGCGCTTCCGTCTGGGCCAGATCGGGCTGCGCGAGCGGGCGCTTGCGGAGAACTACTTCCTGGAGATCCTCACCCGGGTGCTGGCGCTCAAGAGCAAGCTGAAGCGTACCCCGGTGGAGCTCGAGGGGCTCGAGAACGCGATGTTTGACATTTACTATGGGAACTTCAGCGTCTTCCAGTCGCTGCCGGATACCTGGGCCATCGACCAGGTCTTTCCCGTCATTCCCATTCACCGGCTGAATGAAGAGCCCAAGCGAAACGCCATCATCGCGGACATCACCTGCGACTCAGACGGCAAGATCGACCGCTTTGCCGACTTTCACGACGTGCGCCGCACCATCCCGGTTCACGCGGTACCGGCCAACGGCGAGTACTACTTTGGGGTCTTTCTGGTGGGCGCCTATCAGGAGACCCTCGGCGACCTGCACAACCTCTTTGGCGACACCCACGTGGTGAGCGTTCGCATTAACGAGGACGGCA
>SLTF01000075.1 GCA_007130025.1 Spirochaetales bacterium
CCACTCACAATCGGCTACACTGGAGCGCGGAGAACATTCGTAGACGCAGAAAAGGAGTCCCTCATGCACAAGGTCCGATATATTCTGGGCGCCGGTTTTTCAGCCCCCCTCGGTCTGCCTACTCGCGCCGCACTGCTTGAGCGGGCCAAAGACATGATCTTTCGCCAGCCGGAGCGGTACGAACGCCACCAGGCCCTGATCCGCGAATTCGATCAGGTAGCCAAGGTCGGGGTCTACTGTCAGACCGATCCCCTCGACTTCGAAGAGGTGATGGGGATCATCGAGATGGAGAACTTCGCGAAGGCGCGTCGAACCAAGAAACCGTTTGTCGATCTTCTTCAGGACACCATCGAGCACTACTCGCGGGCGCTGGAAAAGATCGACGGACCGACCGGCAGCGACTGGATTGTCCAGCCGTTTGGGGCACTGCGTCGGATCAACCTCTACGGGGTCTTTCTCGCTTCGCTCTTTTCGCTGACGCTTCGCCGCACCGAGCAGACCGGCGAGCTCGCTGAGGGGAGCGTCGCGTACGAAGCGCAGTCCGATCCCGTGCGGTCGGACTACGCCGTGGTCACCACCAACTTCGACCTGGTGCTCGAGCGTTTCCTGGCTGCGCTGACCAACCACTACCGCTGCGAGGACCACGTTCGGTTCACGCGGCCCGTGGTCGATGAAGATTTTGATCCCGAGGCCCCCGGCCTCCCCATGGTAAAACTGCACGGCAGCATCGACTCAGATATCGTGATTCCGCCGACATGGGCTCGATCGACGCACCGAAAGGCTGCACAACTGTGGGAGCAGGGGCTGGGCCGTCTCTCGGAGGCAAACCACATTCGCATCATCGGGCACGCACTGGCACCCGGGGATCTTCACCTGAGGTATCTGCTGAAGGCGGCCGTGCTTGCGGCGCCCCATCTGAAGACCATTGACGCCATCTGCCTCGATCCCGACGGCAGCGTTGCCAAACGGTACGACGCGTTCTTTCCCTATCGCAACCTGCGGTTTGTCAACGCCGATGTGGTCAGTTACCTGCGGTTCATCTCGGAGTGGACGCAGAAGCAGAACAGCGATACCGAATCGCTTGCGGCCACGCGCCTGGAAGAGGCTCACGAGGAGTTCATGGTTCGCGCGGTGGTTTCCCGAAAGGCGTGATGCGACACCGATCCCACCTGTTGACCGCGATGGGATGGACGTCGATCGTGGCCAACGCGGCGCTCTTTGCCGCGAAACTCGCGGTTGGCCTCGCGGTCGGCTCGGTTGCGATTGTAGCCGACGCGTGGCACACCCTGTCGGATTCGCTGTCCACCGTCGTGGTACTCGCTGGAACCAGGACCGCGCGGAAACCCGCCGACGACGAGCATCCCTTTGGTCATGGTCGCGCAGAGTTGATTGCCGCGGTAGTGGTCGGTGCCTTTCTGGCCGTGGTTGCATTCAACATCCTGGTTTCTTCCGTGGGGCAACTCCAGCAGGGCGGCCGGGTCATCTACCGGCGCGAAGCCTTGATCGTGGTTGCATTGTCGGTGGTGGTCAAAGAGGTACTGGCTCAGGGGGCGTTCTGGGTTGCGCGTCGCGCTCAATCACCGGCGATGCGTGCCGACGCATGGCATCATCGCAGCGACGCGATCACGTCGGTTCTGGTTCTGGTGGGAATTGGGCTTGGTGGTGCCCGTCTCTGGATTGATGGAACGCTGGGAATTGTGGTGTCGCTGTTTCTGCTCTACGCCGCAACGAAGGTGCTGCGGGAAGGATCCGTGCCGCTTCTGGGCGAGACGCCCAGCCGTGCGACCCTCGCCCAGATGCATGACATTGCCGCCCGCGTGAGCCCCCAACTTCAGCAGGTGCATCACGTTCACATCCATCGGTACGGCGACCACACCGAACTCACCTGTCACGTGCGAATGGAGGGCTCGATGTCGGTGGACCACGCACATTACCTGGTTGACGAGTACGAGCGGGCGCTTCGCGACGAGATGCAGGTAGAACCGACGGTGCACGTCGATCCGGTTCGGCGCGGCGATCTCAGAACTCGAAGGTGAACACCGCCCGATCAATGGGTCGATCGGTCTCATCGAGCACGGCAATGGTGATGACGGCCGTACCAAATTGCGGAAAATTCCCCCGGAACAACAGCATGCTCGATTCACTCGAGCCGCCGGCAACCCTGATGCGGTTAGGCGCCACCGTTTGGCGAATGATGCGCTGGCGGGCGTTTCCGTCCGATCCGCTGACCCCGCCTTCCTGGTCCCGCTGCTCCCAGTAGAGCCCGAAATGAAACTGATTGGTGGGGTTGGATGTGCGGCCACCGTAGCTGATTTCGATCTGGTTGAGCGCCAGAATCAGCGGGCGTCCGGACGAGGTGAGCGTCACGTCAAAGGGAATGAAGCGTTCGGGCATCAGGAGCCCCTGCGGGGCGATGAAGAGATTGTCGCGCTGACCGTAGCGTCGCATCAGTTCGGCTTCATCAAGGAAGGTCAGCGTCAGGGCAAACGCGTCGGTCTGCACGCGCTGGGTTGGTTCGTTCTGGACCGCGAGAGCCGGAGCGGAGGCGCAGGAAGAGAGCAGGACGGCTGCAGTGATCAGGATGAGTGCGATCGGCGCTGCAAGGGCGGGGTACCCCTTGCCGGGTGATTGGAGCTGCCCGGAACGGTGCGTCCGCATCGTGGAAGGATGAGCGCACTTCGAGGCGCGGTGGTGCTGCATGGCGAACTCCTTGTCTTTCAGCGCCGGACCCCGGCGTCTTGTGTCGTAGGGGCAGAGTAAACCGCGCCGACCGCCGCGTCAACGGGTTGTCACACGCGTGGAACCTCGAGGTCCGGTGTCCATGGCGAAGCCTTCGTTGACAGCGTACCCGTCGTGGGCCATACTGAAGCGCAATCCGAACCACAACCGCACCACCCGACATGCAGAGGAGGCATCCATGAGTGAGTCCATCAGCGGAAAAGCAATTCTGGTAACCGGGGCGAGCACGGGAATCGGCGCCGCGATCGCTCGCGACCTGGCGGCGGGCAACACCATCTTTGTGCATTATAACAGTTCCCGGGACGCCGCCGAGGCCGTTGCTGCCGACGTGAAGGCAGCCGGCGGAACCGCGTATCTGGTCAAGGGGGACGTGGGGCGCGAGTCCGACTGTGCCGCGCTGGTCGCAGAGGTCACCTCGAAAACCGACGTCCTCGATGTCCTGATCAACAATGCCGGCGGACTGGTGGAACGCCGTTCCCTGGCCGACGGCCCGGACTGGAAACTGGTTGATGAAGTGTTTCGCGTCAATACCTACTCCGTGTTCTACCTGACCTCGGCCCTTCTTCCCCTTCTGACGGCCGCCGACGATCCCTCGGTGATCAACATCACCTCGGTCGCGATCCGCACCGGCGCCCCAACGGCGATTGCGTACGCAGCGGCCAAGGCAGCGGTAGACACCTTCACCCGTGGGGCCGCCCGCGAACTCGCGCCCAAGGTGCGGGTTAACTCGGTTGCCCCGGGGGTCATCATCACGCCGTTTCACGACAAATACACCCCACCTGAGCGGATCAAGGCCTTCGTGGATGCCACGCCCCTGCAGACCACGGGTACGCCGCAGCAGATCGCCCACGCTATCCGTTTCCTGATCGAGAACCGCTTTGTGACCGGAGAGTCGATCGAGGTCAACGGCGGGATGTTCATGAGGTAGGAAGTCGCCCGATCGTTGGAACACCCGGGAGTGCGTGAACTTGCACAAACCCCGGCGTTGCCGTATTCTGGCGCTATTCTGCGGGAGGTGGAATGGAAGCAACACAGATCCAGCTGGTCACCTTTCAACTTGGGGGCGAGCAGTACGGCGTCAACATCATGGAAGTTGAAGGAATCGTCAAAGTGGAGGACGTTCGCCCTATTCCGCACGCGCCCAATTACGTCGAGGGCATCTTCAACCTGCGCGGCGAAATCATTCCCGTGATCAATCTGCACCGGCGGTTCCACCTCAAGCGGGTAGAACTCTCGGAAGAGGATCAGCTGCTCTCGGGCTTTGTCATCATCAACATCGACGGCATGCACCTCGCCGTGGTGATCGACAAGGTTTCGCGGGTGGTAACGGTTCAGACCGCGGAGGTGCAGCCCCCGCCCCAGATGATTTCCGGCATCGGCGCGGAGTATATCCGTGGCGTGGTGCATCAGGACGACGGATATCTCATCATCCTTGACGTTCGAAGACTCTTCAATCTGAAGGAACTCCACGAACTCGGTCGCATCGGCGTCAGATAGGCTCGGACACCACAGCATGATCATCCCCACGTTTAAGCCCTCAATCAAAAGAAAGGACATGGACTCGGTTCTCACCTGCATGGTGTCCGACGTCATCGGTCCGGCAACGCTCACCGAGCGGCTCATCAAGGTGCTCGGCGACTACCTGCAGGCGGCCGGCGGCTACGCCGTACGCGACTACCCGCGCGCGATCGAGGTGGCGTTTGCCGCAGCCGGGCTCTCCGCCGGAGACACGGTGGTTCTGTCACCGCTGCTTCCGTGGATCTACCACCACGTCTGCCGCGGAATGGGACTGAACCCGGTCTACGTGGACGTTGACGCTCACTCGCCGGTGATCGACGCCGCCCTCGTTCGTACCGTCGACAATCCGCGAGCCGTTGTGGCTGCCTCCACGCTCGGCTTCGCGCCGGATCTTGAGTCGCTGCAGGAGCTGCCGGTGACCCTGATCGAAGACGTTTCGCAGGGGCTCGGTGCCAACACCGGCACCCATTCGGTGGGCACCGTGGGTCACTTCACCATCTGTGGAATGGAGCCGGAACACATCATTACCTCCGGCGGTGGAGCGGCGGTGTTTGCCCGAGGGCGAAAAGAGCGCGCCGCGCTGAAGACGGTGTGCGACACCCTGCCACGGGAGCTCTTTCTGCCGGACATGAACGCCGCGCTCGGTCTGATTCAGGCGCTCGAGGTGGAACGGCTGGTGCAGCGGCGCAAGGAGATCGCCGCGGTGTACGCGCGCAGCGCTGCGCAGGGGCGACACAAGACCGCCGTTCAACTCGGAGACGGGGAGAACGTCGTTTTTTCGTTTGCCGTCCTGGTGGAATCCGCAGCCGGGGAGGTGGTAGCCTATGCCCGCAAGAAGTCGATCGAGGTGGTCACGGCGTTTGAATCGTCGGTGATCGGGTATGCGTCGGTTCCCCGCGAAGAGGGCGCAGAGGTTGACCCCCTCCTTCCCGAAGCAACGGTGTGTCCGAATGCGCGCAGGTTTCTCCTGCGGACCCTGCTCTTTCCGCTCTATCCCATGCTCAAGCGAGACGAGGTGGAGCTGGTGCAGCGGGTGCTGGCCACCCTGCCGTGAGTAACGTCCGGCGGCGCCGCGAAGGTTTTGCCGAAATTTTCTCCGGGATTGAATTTCGGAGACAAAACCGGCTGTATATAGGGGTATGGTACCCAACGTCCAACACGGGATATCGTGCACCGAGGAGCCGCGGATGAGCGTCGCGATCAAACGGGTCCTGGTCATCGCCAATCGCGCCAAGGAGCCGGCCGAACGCATCACGGAAGATATCTGCCGCGAGCTGCAGCAGCGTGGTGTGACCGTCGAGGTCTTTTCCTTTTGCGGAAAGCCGGTAGATCCGGAAATCGATCACTTCGACCTCGCGATCTCGCTCGGTGGCGACGGAACGGTGCTCTACGCATCGCGACTGGTCTGTCGTCACCAGATTCCCATTCTCCCGGTAAACCTCGGTGACTTTGGATTCATCACCGAGGTGGCTCAGACCGAGTGGCTGCAGGCGTACGAGCGATACTGCAGCGGAAAGATCGAAGCGGGCCGCCGTCTGCTCATCCAAGTCGAGGTGGAGCGAGGCGGGCGCTGCATTGCCTCTTTTGTCGGGATGAACGACGCAGTCGTCTCCGCCGCCGGCATCTCCAAGATCGTGAAGCTGAACGTTGAGCTCGCGGAGTCATCCCTTGGGGGATACCGCGCGGACGGAATGATCGTGGCAACGCCCACGGGGTCTACCGCCTATTCGGCTGCGGCCGGAGGCCCGATCCTGCACCCCGAGATGGAGGCGATGATCCTCAATCCGATCTGCCCCTTCACCCTCTCACACCGGCCGATCGTCCTTCCCCCCGACGAGGTAGTGCGAATTCACGTGGAACCAAACCAGCGCACCTCCGTGATGATGACCGTAGACGGGCAGTCGGATCTGACGCTCGAGCCCGGTGACGTGATCTCGGTGCGCAGGGCGGCGCACAGCGCCTTCATCATCCGATCCGACCGCCGCAGCTTCTACGAGGTGCTGCGCAGCAAGCTCAACTGGTCGGGAGGTCCCGATGCTTGAAGAGCTGACGATCCAGAACTACGCGCTGATCGATCGTCTGGCGATCAGCTTTTCGCCCGGTTTCAACGTGCTTTCCGGTGAGACCGGCGCGGGGAAATCAATTCTCGCCGGTGCGTTGTCGCTGCTGCACGGCGCGCGCGGAGACACCGGCTCGATCCGAACGGGCGCCGAAGAGGCCGTGGTCAGCGGGCTCTTTTCGGTAGCCGATGCGCCCGAAGCGGTCACCTGGCTTACCGAGCGCGGTATTGAGTCCGACGACGGGGCAGTCATCGTGCGTCGCACGGTGAAGCGGGCGGGGCGGGGATCGATCTACCTGCAGAATGTTCCGGTGACTCGGGCGGACCTGGAGGAGTTTGCCTCGCTGCTGTTTGACATGCACGGCCAGCACGAACACCAGTCTCTGCTCTCCGGTGAGCCGCATCGGATCCTGCTGGACCGCTATGCCGGTCTGGAGGAGCGGGTCGGTGCGCTGGGGCTGCAGTTTGCGGAGCTCGCCACGCTGAAGAAGCGGTTCGAGCGCATGCTCGCCAGTGAACGTGAGCGGCTGCGCGAGATGGACATCCTGGAGTTCGCGGTGCGCGAGATTGAGGCGGCCCAGCTGCGCGACGGCGAAGAAGACGAGCTCGAACACGAAAAGCGGGTTCTCTCGCAGCACGAGAAACTCTTTGCCGCCCTGGATCAGGTGGTCGAGCAGCTGGCCGAGAACCGCGGCGGGGCCGTGGGCAGCCTTCGCGCGGCGCGGCACGCCATGGACTCCGCGGTGCATATCGATGATTCGCTCAGCGCGAGCGCCAAGCGTCTCGACGACCTCTTCTTCGAGTTGGAAGACGTGGTCGAGACTGTGCGCGACTACCAGACCTCGGTGCACTTCAGCGCCGACCGTCTCGAGGCGTGTGAAGACCGCCTCGCCCTGATTCACCGGCTTGAGAAGAAGTACGGCGCGACGATTTCCGACGTGCTCGGGTATCTGGAAGAGGCGAAGGGACAACTCTCCGGCCTGGAAACGTGGGAAGACGACAAGGCGACGCTGCAGCGGGAAATCCAGGAGCGCGAGCGAGCGCTGTTCTCCGCGGCAAAAGAGATATCGGCCGTCCGAAAGCGCGCCGCGGTGGAACTCGGCGGCCGCATCGAGTCGATCATCACAACCCTTGGTATGTCGAAGGCGCGCTTTGCGGTTGCGGTTGAGCCGCGGGAGGGCGCGGGCGGCAAGACCTCCTGCGGGCCCACGGGACTCGATGTGGTTTCGTTTCGGATTACCGCCAACCCTGGTGAGCCGCTGAAGGAGCTTAAAGAGATTGCCTCGGGAGGAGAGATCTCTCGCGTCATGCTCGCGGTAAAGACCGTTCTCGCCGAGATCGACCACATTCGGTCGCTGGTGTTTGACGAGATCGACGCCGGGATTGGGGGCGAGGTTGCCCTTGCCGTGGGCACCCATCTGCACGCGTTGTCACGAACCAAGCAGGTTTTGTGCATCACGCACCTTGCGTCGATAGCCGTTCGTGCAGATAATCATATCAGGGTGGAAAAGGTCGCGCGCGAGGATCGTACCGTGACCCGGATCTCCACCGTGGACGGCGAGGCGCGGGTGGAAGAGATCGCCCGCATGCTTGCCGGCGACCGGACCGGCACGACTTCGCGTGGTCATGCGCAGGAGTTGCTGGCAAAATATGGTGGAGGGGCCTGACCGCAGGGCGGAGCGATGGCAAAAATTTCGACCGAGGCAAAGCAGCGATACTTCGAAAAGGTACGGGAGTACAAACAGCGAGCCGATCAGTACCTCGCCCGGGAGAAGACCGTGCTCGCTTCGATCCAGTCCGACGGAAACGGAGCTTCCTACAAAAGACTCGTGCTCGCTGACGATCGGCTCAATCTTGCCTCCTATTTTTTGCTGCTCAACCGGATATCGGTCTCCCTGCTGGGCGTCAAAAACGACGCGTTTCTCAATGATGCGCGAAAGAGCTGCTACCAGAGCGTGATCTTCCTCGAAGAGGTTGTGACCAACCTGATCGATGCCCCGTTCTCCGATTACAGCGACTATCTCGAGCAGATCGCCGATTTTCATGACACGCACCGCTTCGAAATGGCGCGCAAACTCGGCTTCACCATCCAGTCGGTGGAGGATGATTTTGGTGACAACAGCAAATGGAAGTGGTCGTTTGTCGAGCTGGAAGCGCGCTACGCCACCATCACCAAGAACCTCATCAACTTGAAGACCGTGATCGCGGGAATGGATCCGCGGGTCGAAGGCTACGAAGCGAGGGTTGCTCACTTGTCGCTCGCGAAGGAGCTGTTGCAGCGATCGGCCGACCGATATCGGGAAAAATATGAGCTTTCTACGCTGCGAATGGACGACTTCAAGCTCGCAATAGCCTATCTTGCTTCGCTGCGGCGCATTCATATCATGCTCGGCGAAACGCAGAATGCAGAGGTGATCAAGAAGAAGATCGACGTCTGGAAGGCAAAGATGGAAACCGACGAGAAGAAGGCTCAGCTGAAGAACCCCACCTAGGAAACCCCATGCCACGACGTACCAGACTTCGCCGTGCAGGCGTGCTGTTCGCCCTGCTCGCCGTCTACCTTGTGCTCTTTCCCCGGGGAACCGGCATCGAACTCCAGGTCTCGCCCGAGTGGCGCACCCGGATCGACGATGTCGGTCCGAGTGCGCCGATTGACCGCACCGTCTTTGCCGTGCGGACCGGCGATCGGTTTTCCTACGTTTCCGCGGATGGGCGGGTACTTCTTCACGACCAGGTCCTGCACACCGTCGCGATGCGCGACGATCGATTCTCGAACGTATCCGCCGTTTCCGCGGTTTCGGTGATCCAGGATCCACGTGGCGGCTTTCTCGCGGCCATTCCCGCCGAGGGGTACCCGTTGCTGGGGAGTCGGCACACGGTGGTGCTCCACCCCGATGGTGCAACGGTGTCGCGGTGGGACGACGCCGCGGCCAATGAATGGACGCACACCTTTGGTGCGGTGGTGACGGATATCGCAACCGGAGACGGCTTGACCGTGGTTGGCCGTCTCGATGGGCGGCTCTCCGTGATCGATGCTCAGGGCGATACGGTCTTTGAGTACCGTTCGCGCGGGGGGCGGTTTCCGGTGGTTGTGTCGGTGGCGATTGACGATCACGACCAGACGGTGGCGGCGCTGCTCGATATCGAGCCGCAGCGGCTGGCGCTTTTCGCGCGGGAAGAGGAAGGGTTTTCTCTTGCCGCCGAGGTTTCGATGCCGTCTGCATTGCGCCGTCCGGCGATGATCCGCTTCCACGACGACGCGGATCTCCTTCTGTGGGAACAGCCTGACGCCCTGCATTGGCTGCATCGCGAACGTGGGTACCGGGGCTCGATCGAACTGCCCGGAACCCTTCGGGCGGCAGCGGTTGACCCTTCGGTTGCGCTGCTGGGAGTGGTCACCGCGCTACCCGATTCGTCGGACGGCCTGCTGTTCCTGCATCACCCCGGCTCCGACTTTCCCTTTTTGCGGCTTCCCATTCCCGGCGGGAGCGAGGTGCTGCGTATGCAGGATGGGCTCCTGCTCATCAGTGCAGGGGGGTATCTGATTGCGTACCGGGTCGAAAGGGGCTGA
>SLTF01000342.1 GCA_007130025.1 Spirochaetales bacterium
ACCGCGGAAACGCTCTTCATTCGGTACGGGCGGTAGAATACCCCTGCGGCGCAGAAGCGGCAACCTTGCGGACAGCCGCGCATGATCTCCACCACGCCGTGGTCCTGAACAACCCGCATGTTGGGCACCGGAACGTTCATGGTGGTTGCGTGTCGGCCGAACGCGTTCCATATCGCCCGCCGTACCGGCTGTGAACGGCGCTGATGCCAGACGTTTGGATGCACCTGAAGAAGACGGCGAATATCACCACGATCGGCGGTCTGAACGCAGTCACGCGCCTGGACTGCAAGTTCGGCAAAGGCGGCCTCCGCCTCGCCAATAAAGACGCCATCAAAAAATCTTCCCAGGGGAGCGGGATTTCCCGCTACCCCCGGCCCCCCACCGATTACCACGGGGTGGGAAGCGGTGCGTTCGGCCCAATGAAGCGGAATCCTTCCCAGGTCAAGAACCGCGAGCACATTGGTCGCGGAGAGTTCGTAGCCGATCGAGAACGCGATGATATCGCATTCAAAGAGCGGGATCCCTGATTCCAGCGTGTAGAGGGGAACCCCTGCTTGACGAAGCTCCGCTTCAAAATCCGGCGCCGGGAGAAATACGCGTTCGCACCGGACGCCGTCGATGCGGTTCAGCATATCGTAGATGATCTTGATGGCGGTATTCGACATCCCGATCTCATAGAGGTCGGGAAAGCAGAGCGCAACAACCAGCTCGCGGGACGTTGTCAGCTCATCCGCAGGAGGGACGGCTCCGAACTCCCCTCCTACGTACCGGGATGGTTGCTCGACGCGACTCAGCAGGGGAAGGAGGTCGTGATGAGGAATAATCCGCTGCATCAGGTATGGCTCAGTAACGATATCGGTGGTGATAGATGCTCATCAGAAGACCGATACCAATCAGACCGGTCCACATCGACGAGCCCCCGTACGACACAAAGAGAAGGGGGATTCCGGCAATGGGCATGAGGCCGATGGCCATCCCAACGTTTACCAGGAAATGGGTCATGAACAGGGCAACCACGCCGGTTGCAACGTAGCCGGCAAAACGGTCTTTTGCGATAGTGGCGATGTACAGTCCTCGAACCAGAATGAGCAAAAACAGAGAGAACACCGCAAGCGCACCAAGAAAGCCCCACTCCTCCGCAATAATGGCAAAAATGAAGTCGGTGCTCTGCTCAGGCAGAAAATGAAAGTGGCTCTGTGTTCCCTGAAGGAATCCCTTTCCACTGATTCCGCCGGATCCCACCGCGGTTATCGATTGAATCACGTTCCAACCTGCGCCCCGCGGGTCAACGTACGGGTTCATGAACACCACCAGACGCATCAACTGATAATCGCGAATCGCCGCCCGCGTTCCAAGCGACACAGCCAGTGCCAACCCAACAATCACGGTCCCGTAGGCGATCCAGTAGAAGTATCGCCGTTTCAAGAGCATGAGTCCGGCAACGGAAACCAGACAGACCGCACCGATCCCCATAAGAACGAAGATCTTCAGTCTGACGTTGGAAAACACCTCGAAGGCAGGGATCCGTCCGCCGTAAATGTAAATCTCCCAGGCGGGAAGCATGGTGAAGATCAAAACCAGCATCGCGGTTCCGGCAATGAACGCGAGATGCCGGATCTTCGCTCCGGCAAAAAAGCACATCACTAGAAATACGGGAAAGAATACCGCCGCGGTACCAAAGTCTGGTTGCAGCAGAATAAGCCCAAACGGAACCAGAAACAGCATGGAGCCCAGCAAGAGAAACGGAATCCGCTGAATACGACCGCCTGCCTGTTCAAGGAACACCGCAAACGCGAGGATGGTCGCGATTTTCATAAATTCAGAGGGCTGAATTCCGAGTATACCGATTCCGATCCAAGCGCGTGCCCCGTTCACCACCCGTCCAAACAGCAGGGTCAGAATTATGAGCAGCACACCGAGCGCGTATAGATAGCCCACCCACGGCTTCACCACGCTGTACTCAACAAACGCAACGGTCACGAGCAACAGGAGACCGGTTGAGGCCCAGATAATTTGCCTGACGTATTCCCGGGTGATCATCTGTCCGGTCGAGTTGAAACCGCTCGAGTAGACGAAGAGTATTCCGATCAGAAGAAGCCCGATTGTTGCGACAGAGAGATATACGTCAAACGCGAAGATCGACCGTGAACGCACGCGCCCCCCCTCCTACATGTACCACAGGCGCCATCGACGCCGTAGATCCGCAACCGTCTCTTCAAAGCTCGAGTCGGTGAAGATACCGTGAAAAATGAGGTTCGCCGCTTTCGGCGCCCACCATTCCCAATCGTTCATCGCGTCAACCATCACCACCACCACCACTTGGTCATCGGGGTTGTCGGTCTGGTAGGGACCGTAGGCGGCAAACCACGAGTGCCAGTCGCGGGTTGTGGAACTGACCTCTGCGGTGCCGGTCTTTCCCGCGACCTCAACGGCGGGGGTGGTAATTACCGGTTCTGCGGTGCCGCCTCGGATTACTCCGCGCATGGCGCGCCGAACGATTTCAAAGGTCTGTGGTCGAAGCGGAAAGGTGTGAATGACTTCAGGCTCAACCCGTTTGATGACGGAATCAGTCTCCGCGTCACGAACTTCTTTCAGGACGTGGGGCCGGTAGAGTCTGCCGTCGTTTACGATCATGGCCACCATATTTGCCAGTTGGAGGGGGGTGACGCTCAGAAACCCCTGCCCGATTGACACGTTGACCGTATCACCGCCAACCCATGGAGAGTTGAAGACCCTGCGCTTCCATTCCGGGGACGGAACCAGGCCGGGACGTTCTCCCGGGAGATCGATTCCGCTGGCAGTACCAAAGCCAAACCCCAGCGTGTATGAGAGCAACCGTTCGGTTCCCAGCAGATCGTGACCAACGGTTGCAAAAAACACGTTGGACGACATTGCGAGTCCCTGCATGATATTGATTCGGCCGAAGCCACTGGGACGCCATTCGTTCACGACCCGATTGCCGAGGCGGTACACCGGACCGACAACCATCGTATCGTCGGGCGAAATCAGCTGTTCTTCAATTGCCGCCGCGGTGAGCAGAATCTTGAACGTGGAGGCGGGTGAGTACGATCCCTGAATGGCGCGGTTGAGAAATGGCGCCCGGCTGTCGGAGCGCAATTGTGAGAACGCTGCTCCGGCAGTCTCTCCGTAGAGAAGATTCGGGTCAAACGACGGATACGAAACGAGAGCCAGGATTTCGCCGGTGTTTGGACGAAGGACAACAACGGAACCGATGCGAGGGCCGAGTGCATCGGTGGCAAGTTGTTGAATCCTTCGGTCTACCGTGAGCACCAGGTTGTGGCCCAGTTCCGGTGGAACGAGTTGAATATTTCCATCACCAACACGCCGTCCACGCGCATCAACCGTTCGGACGGCGCGGCCTTCCCGCCCCTGAAGGAGCAGATCGTACTGCTGCTCGATTCCGCTCTTGCCGATCACGGATCGAGCGTTGTACCCAAGATTAAACATCACCTGAAGTTCTTCCGGGGTAATGTCTCCAACGTGTCCCAGTATATGGGCCATTGCGGCCCCCTCGGGATAGGACCGCACCGGTTTGCCAACCCAGGACACTCCAACGTAGCGATCGGGATGCTCAGCAAGGCGAACGACGGTTTCAAACGGAACCGCAGAGCGGATCTCTACCTGCTGGTAGACCTGGTACATTGAAGAAGGTACCCGACGGTGAATCTCATCCTCGGACATGCCGAGGAGTCGGGCGGTCCGAGCAAACACCTCCGCGTGCTGTCCGCGGGGAATCATGGCAGGATTGACCTCTACCGCAAACGAGTTGGTGTTGGTTGCAATGGGGATATCGTGGTGCCGATCGAAAATCTCGCCACGGGGCGCTGGAATGACGGTGCTGCGCCGTTTGACCTGTTCCGAGCGGACGGTGTAGAGATATCCGTCCACGATCTGAAGGGAAAACAGATGGCTCAGGTAGACAAAGAAGAGGCCTATCGCTACGACACCGAAGGCCACCACTCGGCCCTTCGATATGCCGTTTTTGTTCCATGAATCATTCATCGCCGTGAACCTCGAACCGTCGGGTGCAACGGTCGGACTGCGTTCAACAACGCAAACAGCACCGGGGCAAGCACCGCGTTGTACGCCAACTCAATCAAGAGCCGCTGCCCCAAAATTCGTTGGGTTGCGGTTTCAATTCCAAACACACCGACGATCAGTGCAGCGAGCAGCGCCTTGAACAGCGTTGCTCCCGTTACCAGTATAATCGGCATGAAGATAGGGTCAAGAAACATCTTGTTCCGGGTTGACCCCGCCAGAAATCCCACCGCAACACGGGTCAGTGAGTTGAAACCCAGTGGTGCCAGGCTGGTCAGGTCTTCAACAAGGCCTCCGACAAGTCCAGTGATCTGACCGTTCATGCTCCCCTGTTTGTGAGCAGAATACACCAGAACCAGCAGAACGAGATCCGGCGCAACACCGGCGATGCGAATCACATCCAGAACCACGGTCTGCGCAAGCGCTACCAGAGAAACCATGAGTATTGCGACAAAGAGCGGCTTTCTGTTCATGAGTCGGTAATGACCACAAATACGTGCTCAATTCGGGAAAAATCAACCAACGGCTGGAGCCGTAGTTCAATTGTCGTGTCGTACGGTTGGGCGTGGATTGTCTCCACCGTGCCCATTGGGATACCCGGTGGATAGACCGAAGCCATTCCTGACGTGATTACCAGATCCCCATACTGAATCTCGTTCCGGGCCTGTGTCTGCACGTAGCGCATCACTGCGAAGTTGGATCCGAGCCCCCCACCCTGCACAAGGCCTTCATGTCGTGATCGCTCAAGGCGGGCTGCCGCGAAATGTGCGGCGTCAAAAAGGGGCATTACTTGAGCCGAGTTTGATGAGACGGAGCGCACGCGCCCCACCAGTCCCTGGCGGCCGTCTCGAACCGCCACTACCGCCATGTTCTCCCGAACACCGTCGCGTCTTCCTCTATTGATGGTAATGGTTGCGAAAAAATTGCCGGGGTCTTTGCCGATAACCCGCGCCGGAAGGTTCTCAAACTGAAGGCGCTCAGAATAGCCGAGCGTTCGGTTCAGACGATCGATCTCTCCGCGCAACGCGACAACGTCCTGCTCGATGGTCTGGTACTCGGCGAGGCGGTCGAGGAGCGCATCGTGCTCGCGACGAAGTTCACCGAGTTCGCGCACCGAGGTGACGGTACCGGTGATCCCGTTTGCTACCGCCAGGATGGCGGTTTGCACGGTCGAGAACAGTGAGATCCCCAGCTCACGCGGGCGGAGCACAGCCTGCGCCGTGGAAAACGATAACGCAATCACGCAGAGCAGCGAAAGCGCAGCGAACGTCACCCCGCTGCGATGGGTGCGTACAAATTCCACTCAGTTCCTTTCCATGATAACCGTGCACAAACCTGTCGGCGATTGTGTCATCGGCTTATAGCTTGTTATACAGTCCACGCGCGTGCCGACTCATACCGTTTTCTTGGTCAAAGTACATTCCCGCTCCCAGTGCGACACAATTCAACGGATCCTCGGCAAGAAATGCCGGCACGCCGGTTTCGTTGGCAATCAGCACATCGAGCCCCTTCAGCAGAGAGCCGCCTCCGGTCATCACAATACCGCGCTCGACGATGTCCGCGGCAAGCTCAGGTGGAGTCTGTCCGAGGGTACGCTTGATCTCTTCGACAATCGCGATAATCGGTTCCTGAAGCGCCTCTCTCACCTCAACACTGTCAATTTCCAACCGCCTTGGCAGACCGGTGATGGCGTCGGTTCCCTTGATCTCCATCTTTTCGATTTTTTTCTCGGGCGCCGCATTGCCAATCTTCTTCTTCAGATCCTCTGCCGTACCCTCACCAATGATCAAGTTGTGAACGGTCCGGACGTGCTTGATGATCGCCTCGTCAAACTCGTCACCTCCGAGGCGAATCGCATTGGTGACAACCATTCCGCCGAGTGAGATCACGGAGATCTCGCTGGTACCACCACCGATGTCACAGATCATATGGCCCGCGGGCTCGAAGATTGGAATATTGGCGCCAATTGCCGCCGCGAGGGATTCCTCAATCACCTTGACTTCGCGGGCGCCGGCCTTGTACGCACTCTCTTCAACCGCTCGGCGCTCCACCTCGGTGATGCACGACGGCACTCCAATGACCATACGCGGTTTCACAAACCAGCGGCGACTCATCACCTTGGAAATGAAGTAGCGAATCATTTTTTCGGTGGTCTCAAGATCTGCAATTACGCCGTCGCGAAGGGGCCGGATGGCGATAATGTCACCGGGGGTCTTCCACAGCATACGCCGTGCCTCTTCCCCAACTGCGACAACCTTTTTTGTGCCCCGCTCTACGGCAACGACGGACGGCTCACTGATGACGATACCGCGACCACGAATGTAGATCAGCGTATTGCACGTACCAAGGTCAATTCCCATATCGTTCGCAAATGCCTTAAACAAGCGCCCTCTCCTCAGCCGGAACGGTTTCGCCGGCGTTTCGCTCTTTGTTCACATCGTTATCGTACAATGATTTGGTCACAACTATCTCGTTTCTTGGTCAGTTTGCGCGCAAACTGCGAAGCGCGTCGGCATGGCGCGGCTCGATACGAATCGCCTCTCTCCAGTGAAACCGTGCACGTTCCGGTTGGTCGGTCATCTGATACACCCGCCCCAGTTCAAAGTGTGCATCGGCGACCGCCGGATCGACACTGAGAATGGTCTGAAACTCGCGTACCGCATCATCGAACCGGCCGGTTTCCAACGCAGCGCGTCCAAGCTGGAATCGTGCACGTTGGACAAGATACTCATCCGACGAAGTCGAGATCGCACGCACCAGATATTCCCGTGCCGCTTCGTATTGTCCGTGCCGGAAGTGAATATCGGCAAGACCGACCAGAAGCAGATCGTTGGGGTTTCGCCGTATCGCCTCTGTGTAACTTTCGACACTTTCCGTGAAGCGGTTGAGTCCGTCGTAGGCTACCGCAAGGTACTCGAAGCTGTCGTCGGTGACCAGGCCGAGTGCGATTGCGCGCTCAATGTGAGATACGGATGATTCAAAAAAGAATGGGCCGCGGTGAAAATACGCCTTCCCAAGAACGTGATGGATCTCGGCCTCAAGCGGAGGATTCGGAACGAGCAGCGCCTTCCGCAGAAATACCACCGCACGGTCAAGATGCTCCGACCTCAGTTCCTGATCACTCTGTTCCATTCCCGTATAGAAGTGTCCAAGACCGGCGAAAACCAGCGGTTCAGCCTGCATGGGAGTCTGTTCCAGCAACGCTTCGGCACGCTGGAATACCGCGCGGAAGTCTCCGTACTGCCAGAGCGTTTCCAGATCACGACGGCTGTCGATGTGAGCCCAGAGTCCAAAACCGCCGGTGAGAAAAAACAGCGCCACCACGAAGATCACCGGCGCTGCAATCACCAGAACCGGGGGCAGAGCACCTCCCTTTTTTCCGGAGGACGGCGGAGTGCTCTGGTAACGCGTCTTGGGATACATCATAAGCCAACTGAAGCCATTAGAATATGTTTGCCGAAAAAAGTCAATGCAGCCCAAAATGACGTATTGGTAGGTTTATGGGCAGAAAAAGACGATACGGAAGGGGAAGGCGTCGAACCGGCGGGTCTGTAAGCCGGGTTCTGTCCAACGATACCGTTGCCGATACCGTCTGGGCAGCCATCTGTCTTGGCGATTCGTTGCCGGACCGCTCTTGCAGCCTACCCGCGAACCGTTCGACGAGCAGCCGGGTTCGCTGCTTGGCTTTGCTCCCGGTAAGGTTTGCCACGGCGTCGTCGGTTACCCGACAACCGGTGGGCTCTTACCCCACCATTTCACCCTTACCCGTGGACTGCCCGAAGGCAGATCCACAGGCGGTATCGTTTCTGTGGCACGTTCTGTCCCGAACATCCCCGAAGGAATGCCCGGTCCCGGGTATTACCCGGTACCGCGCTCTGTGGAGCCCGGACTTTCCTCGGCAATCCGCTTGAGGCGGAGCTGCCGCGGCTACCCGACCCGCCGGTTCAACGTCGAGAAGGAGAGCCTATTCCTCTTCCGGCTCTTCTTCTTCGTCTTCTTCATCTTCTTCATCGAGGTCTTCGTCGTCATCGAGATCGATGTCGTCTTCTTCCTCGTCCTCGAACTCTTCGTCTTCCTCTTCTTCGTCTTCTTCCTCGTCGTCATCGAACTCTTCGTCTGCTTCGGGCTCTTCTTCTTCGTCCGGAGTGTCCTCATCGTCGCCAATATCCAGAGGCTCTTCGTCGAGCACGTCCTCGAAGTCAAAGCTGTCTTCGTCTTCTTCCCCGTACGCCTCGATGATGTCGGACAAGCCCTCCGCTTCGGTATCGGAGTAGCCGCCTTCGTCATCACCGATGTAGAACACGATCTTGCTGCAATAGGGGCAGAACCGAATACCCGAGCCCTCGCGAACCTCGTTGACAAACTGACTGGGAAGAATCATCTGGCACCCGGTACAGACGCCCTTGCGCAGCGCGACGATGCCCTGCCCCTCTTTGCTTCGAATAATGCGCTCAAACTTGAAAAGGAGCTCTTCGTCGAGCTCGGGGGTGAGCTTTTTCTCTTCTTTCACCAGGGCGGCAATCTGAGCCTGCTTGGCATCGGTCTCGCTCTTGATCTTCTGCTGCTCTTCTTCCAGTTCCGTTTCCTGCTGTTTGATCAAACTGGCATCGCGCTCAAGGGTCTCACTCATTTCCTGAAGGATTTTTTCTTCCTTCTGAAGATCCTTGCGAAAGAGCTGTTCGCGCTCGCTCGCGTCACGGATTTCCTTGTCCAGCGCTTCGTATTCACGCTGCGTCTTGATCACATCCATCTGTGATTCGTACTTCTCACGATCGCGTTCAGCACCTTCCATCTGCTCACGCAGATCACGAACGCGCGCCTTGGTTTCGTCATACTGCGCGCTTTTGTCGATATACGACTTTTTCATGCGGCTGACGAGCTCCGTTTTCGTGGAGAGCGCTTTGGGAAGATCCTTGATTTCGTTTTCGATGCGAAACTTCTCAGAGAGAATCTCCTGCAGCGATTTCAACCGGTCGATCACGTCTTGAACCATCTCATACTCCTCGTTGTACGGTGGTGGACCAGCTCAATGGTCCAGGTAGTCTTTCAGCCGCCGGCTGCGTTTTGGATGTCGGAGTCGCCGAAGCGCCTTCGCCTCGATCTGCCGGATTCGTTCCCGGGTTACGTTGAAGTAGAGTCCCACCTCTTCGAGCGTGAGCGAGTAGCCGTCCTCCAGGCCAAATCGCATCTTCAACACCTCCTGCTCGCGAGCGGGAAGCGTCGACAGCACACTGCGAAGTTGCTCCTGCAGAAGCGTAAAGGCGGTCTGGTGGGCGGGGTTCTCAACGTCCTTGTCTTCGATGAAATCGCCGAGCAGAGAGTCTTCCTCTTCTCCAATTGGTGTTTCCAGAGAAATCGGTTCACGCGCAACGTTCTTTACCGACTTCACCCGCACCACCGACCAGCCGAGTCGGTCCGCGATCTCCTCGTCGTTAGGTTCCCGGCCCAGGACTTGCATCAGCTGCCGCGATTCACGAACGACCTTGTTAATCTGTTCGATCATGTGTACCGGAACGCGAATCGTACGCGCCTGATCCGAAATCGAACGGGTGATTGCCTGACGGATCCACCAGGTTGCGTAGGTCGAGAACTTATAGCCCTTTCGGTACTCAAACTTCTCCACCGCCTTGATGAGGCCGATATTGCCTTCCTGCACCAGGTCAAAGAAGTGGAGCCCGCGGTTGGTATACTTCTTGGCGATGCTCACTACCAGGCGGAGGTTGGCCTTGATCAGACGGTCCTTCGCGGTCTGCATCATGGTCTTGCCGCGAATGATCTCTTCGGACATTTCCAGAACATCTTCGAT
>SLTF01000222.1 GCA_007130025.1 Spirochaetales bacterium
CGAGCAGGGCGTGGAGGGTCTGAGTCATGGGATTGTTGGTGTAGCTCACGGTTCGGGTCACGTTTTGTGGAAAGATCCGGCCATCGTCGGTGACCCGAATGAAATAGATGGTTGATACCCGGGTGCGGGTGGCCGGTTGAGCCGGAGCGGGTTCGGGAGCGGTCGTGGCAACCGTTGGTGCGGTTGGTTCCCGTGGGGTTTCTGGTTGGGGCGCCGGGGTCGGAGCCGGCTGCGCCGGCTGTGGCGTTTCGGGCTGGATGACAGGCGCCGGCGCAGTGGGTTGCTGCTCCGGGGCGCGGCGCGGAGCGACGGGCTCCGGGTCGGCGGGTTCCAGATCGATCACGGAGTCTTCCGGGTCGCGCGTGACAACCTGGGGCGGCGTGTCTCGCGGTTCATGGCCGAATCGCTCGCGCAGGACGTCCACAAGTCCCGTATTTTCCAGCGTGCGCTCGATGGTGGGGCGGTTATACAGATATATGACCACGATCAGGAGAATGAACGCGATCCAGAAGAGGACCCCAATGGAACCCCCCTTCTTTTTTTTGCGCGGTTGTGCCATGACACCCTCAATATCGACCAACGCGGCGCTTCCATTGAGTCGTAGGACGTTGTTTGACAGTGGTTTCGAAAGGACGTATAGTTGTGGACGCCATGGATGAACTGGTCGGAATCTCGGCTTCGCCCGGTATCGCAATCGGTACCGCGTTCTTGTATCTCGATGACAATCCGACCGTTCCCCGCTATTCAGTGGACGATATCGGGCGGGAGTCGGATCGCTTTCACCGAGCGATTGCGAAGGCACGCGCAGAGATCGAAGCGCTGAAAGCGCGGCAGAACCGCACTCACACCCCGGATCATCTGCAGTTTCTCGATTCTCACCTGCTGATGCTCGGCGACCCGGATTTCACCGCTTCGGTGGAAAAACAACTGACGGCTGAGAAGCAGAACGTGGAATGGGTCCTGTTCTCGACCATCCAGGAGCTGATTTCCCGGCTCTCGGCGGCCGAAGACAGCTACCTGCGCGAGCGCACCGCCGACATTCACGACGTTTCGAAGCGGGTTCTGGGACATTTGATGTTCCGTGAGCGGATTTCGTTGGCCGATCTCACCGAGGAAGTGATCCTGGTGGGGCACGATCTGCTGCCCTCCGATGCAGTGGGGATGAACAAGCACATGGTCAAGGGTATCGCCCTTGATGCCGGCGGCCGTACGTCCCACACCGCAATCCTCGCGCGCAGTTTTGAGATTCCCGCGGTGCTCGGACTATCCGACGTGACCCGGCACGCGTCGCTTGGGGATCAGATCATCGTAGACGGAAACCGGGGAAAGGTGATGCTTCGGCCCACCGAAAAGACCCGGAAGCGATATCTCCTGGTGCAACGTGAATGGCGCAAGCGTGAAGTGCGCCTGATGGGGCTGAACGAGTTGGCCGCTGAGACTCGTGACGGGAAGCTCATCATGCTCAAGGCCAACATCGAGGTGCCCGAAGAGGTCGATTCCATTGCTGCACACGGCGCCGATGGGATCGGGCTCTATCGCTCGGAGTTTCTCTTTCTCACACCGGGGGCCGTGCCCACCGAGGAGGAACAGTATCAGGCGTACCGGTACGTGCTGGAATCCGTAGACAAAAAACCGGTGACCATCCGCACGCTGGACGTCGGCGGGGACAAGGTGTTTTCACAGCTGGAGAGCTCGCGAGAGCGGAATCCCATCCTCGGATGGCGGGCGATCCGGTTTTGCCTGGCCAACACCGGAATTTTTCATACGCAGCTGAGGGCCCTCTTGCGCGCCTCGGTACACGGCAACCTTCGGATCATGTTTCCGATGATCTCCGGTATCGAGGAGGTGAATCAGGTGCACGAGTCGTTGCAAACCGTCAAGGAAGATCTGCGCCGCGAAGGGGTCGCATTCCGTGACGACATCCCGGTGGGCATCATGATCGAAGTGCCTTCGGCGGCGATAACCTCGGATATTCTCGCAAAGAAGAGCGACTTCTTTTCCATCGGAACCAACGACCTGATCCAGTATACCATCGCGGTTGACCGCGGGAACGAAAAAATTGCCTACCTGTACGAGCCCTTTCACCCAGGCGTGCTGCGCCTGCTCAAAATGATCATCGACAACGCGCACGCCATGGGAATCTCGGCGGGAATGTGCGGCGAAATGGCCGGAGATCCGCTGGCTACGCTCATTCTTCTCGGCCTTGGCCTTGACGAGTTCAGCATGAGTGCGTCCGGTATTCCCGAGGTCAAGCGAATTATCCGCTCAGTCTCCATGTCCGAGGCCGAAGAGGTCGTTGGCGAAGTGCTTGAGATGAAATCGTACGTTGAGATCGACCGCTTTGTACAGGAACTCATGGAGAAACGTTTTGACGTCCAAGTCTATTAAAATCACCGTCTCGGCGGACGCCGGTTCGCCGCCGTCGTCACGCGAGCCCCTCATTGCCGTTGTCGGTCGACCAAACGTCGGGAAATCGACGCTTTTCAACCGACTTCTCAGAAAGCGCCGTGCCATTACCCATCCACAACCCGGCGTCACCCGGGACGTAGTCTCTGCCGAATGGAGCATCGACGGTCGGCAGGTTCGGCTCCTCGATACCGGAGGTGTCTCGCCGGAAGGTGACGCCTTCCACCGGGTGGTTTCAGAACGGAGTATGGCCGCCCTCGCGCGGGCGCATATCGTGCTTCTGGTCATGGACGTCACCGAGACGACCGCCGAAGATGAGCTCTTTCTCGAGGCGCTCGCGCCACAGCGGGACCGCACCATCCTGGTGGTCAACAAGGTTGATACCGAAAAACGAGATCCCGACGTTTGGGACTTCCATCGCTTCGGATTCTCCGAGGTCATCGCGATTTCGGCCGAACACGGCCGAGGCATCGACGAGCTGCTTGCGGCGGTCACCGCGAGATTGGACGCCATTCCCCGCTCGCCGATCGACACCGGAGCATCGTCCACGGACGAAACGTCGTCAGACGGACCAACCGGGAGCGCAGAGGGGGTGCCTGCCCCCATCGACCTTGGACTGATTCGCATTTCCGTACTCGGTCAGCCCAATACCGGGAAGTCCACCCTCTGCAACACCCTCATTGGATACGACGCGTCGATCGTGTCGGACCTTCCCGGAACCACCCGCGACGTGGTCGAGGAGCGCTTCTCGGCGGGGGGCTATCACATTCGCATTCTGGACACCGCCGGGATCCGTCGCAAGAAGCGCGTGACCGAGGACATCGAATACTATTCGGTAACCCGGGCCATCGACACCATCGACGAGAGCGATGTGGTGCTGCTTCTGGTAGATGCCGACAAGGGGCTCTCCGAGCAGGACAAGAAAATCGCATCGCTGGTGGTCAAGGCTGGTAAGGGGATCGTGCTGGTGCTCAACAAGTGGGACCTGCTTGCCGACACCAAGAACCAGTTTGAAGCGGTGCGCGATCGCATTCACTTTCTGTTTCCGGTTCTCGAGTTCGCGCCGGTGGTGCCCGTTTCCGCCCTCAACCGTACCGGACTCGACCGACTGCTGAGAGCTACCACCTCGGTGTTTCGTCAGCTCACCACGCGCGTGGACACCGGGCCGCTCAACGCGGCGCTGGCACGCTGGGTTACGCGAACGCCGCCCCCTCTGGTGAATCGGCATCCACTCAAGCTTCGCTATCTCACCCATGTGCAGGTGAATCCGTCGGTCTTCGTGCTGTTCTCCAACCGCTCAGTCGGTTTTCCTGACGCCTATCTCTCCTACATTAAGAACCAGATTCGACGAGAGTTCGGGCTGACCGATATTCCGATTCGCATCGAGGTTCGCTCCGCGCAGAAGAGCTGATGAGCGGCTACCTGATCGGTGAGGTCTGCCGCCTGCTCGACGTGAAGCCGCACGTCCTGCGCTACTGGGAGCAGCAGGTACCGCTGCTTGCGCCCCGGAAAGACCACGCCGGCCGGCGAATCTACTCTCCCCGTGAGGTGCAGATTCTCTTTCGACTCCGCTACCTGATCGTTACCCGCCGTCTGACCACCGAGGGTGCCGCCCGAAAAATCCTGGAAGAGGTTCAGGGGCCGGGCGCTGATCTCAAGGCGAAGGTTCATGAGCTGCGCGAGTCGCTGTTGAGCCTCCAGCGAAATGTTCGCACCCGTTCCCGCGCGGGAGAGGCCGTACTCCGTCCTCCCGTTGGCCATGAGCTGGTAGCCTCACTCGACACGCTCTGGCCGCGGTTGTCGGTGTCGCGCCGCGCGGCCGTGGAATCCGACCTCGCGCGCTGGAGCGCCGACGCAATCCGCTACGCCGCGATTCCGGCCGCGCGCCCCGTTCGTACCGCGCAGCCGGGAGCGCGCGACGAACCTGAACCGCGGGAAATCCGCGTCTATCGATGGAGGCGTCCGGAGCTTCAGCACTACTTCCCCGACTCCGGTGGTCGGCTTCGGGTTGCGGTGGTGATTCTCGGGGGCAGCGGCGGTGCCGCGAGCGTTCGCACCACCATCGCGCGAATTGCCGGGGAACTCTCCGAGGCTTCCCGTTATGGAATTGTCATCAATTCGTGGCTCATTGTCGCATCTCCCGCCGAGCTTGGAGATCAGGCGGCACTGTTGCGATTCTGCGCGGCGCGGGCCGATATTTCTGCGCCGGTCAATCTCATTGCCGCGTACCCCTTTCCCCTGCGCGACGAAGACGGAAGGTTTCTGGTGGACGCGCAGGGGCTCGGGCTGGCCGGCTGCTCGGGGCCCTTGCTCTGGGCGGTCCGCGAGGTTGCGCAGCAGGAGTCGCTGGCGTCGGCATGCGACGCGCTTCTGCTCTGCGATCATGCCGCGACCCGCGAAGGTCCACCGCCGGTGGATCTGCTCGCGTGGTTTGATCCCCGCCGCTGCGACGCGGTGGCGACGGCGGTGCGCGACCGGGCTCCGGGGCGTACGATGGGGTACCGACGGGCGGGAGCAGCGGTGGTCTCGGTGTCGTTGGTGCGGTCGGCCGTGAACCAGGGGGTCGGAGGCACGGTTCGCCGGCGGCGACGGGTGTTCAGAGAATCGGTGGATTCAGACGATATTCATACCGAAGAGTTGTCCTGCGGCGCGCTCTCCGTCGTGGATTTGCTTGCCGCGGCGCGTCGACCGCGAGTATTTTCAACGGGGAACACCGAATGGAACCGAGAACACGCCCCTCCGCACTCGTAATTGTCGCAGGCTTTGCGCTGCTGCTCGGTGGTGTACCATCAACGGCGGGGGCGCAGCCGTTTTCGCTCCCCGAGCATACCGAAACGCGGATTCTGTTGCAGGCACTGGTTACCGGTCCCCTGTCCACGGTTGCCGTCACCGAGACCAGCGTTCATCGTCAGCGTTTTACGCCGCATCGGGTGCAGTTTTCGCACGAGGAACAGGGAGATTTTCATTATCTTATCTTTGCCAACGAGGTGAGGGGGCGGTTCGAGCTGCCAACTCTCGGATCGTGGGTGATTCGTCGGCACCGGGAAACCGGTACCACGGATCAGATCAAGATATTCCTCTCCGATGATGAGCGGTTCTTTGTACGGCTCGCCCCGGACGGTGCCGGTCGCCCGATTACCCGCATGGAGGTCACCCTTGTGGATGACGTGATCTATCGCGACGTCGTTATCCCCGTGCCCATGGAACGGGTGCTTGTCACCGCGTTTGCCGGCATTCAACGAGCGACCGCCGCGATCGTCGACTGGGAGCTTTTTCGCTTCCCAGCGGACCGCACCGATCACCAGACAACCGAACGCATGGTGGGAAGGATTCGTGCGTGGCTCGCCGACCGCGAGGAGGGGGATCCCTCCGCCGTCGATCGACTGGTGATGGAGACAGGGTTTCGCGACGAAAACCGCCACAGTGACGGAAGATTGACGACTGTTCCTTCGGTCCGGTTTGCAACGGTGGTGCCAAACGTTGGGTTGCCGATCGAAGATCTTCGCCGCTCACTCTATCTGCTCGCTCAGGAGCACCCCGGCTCCTTTTACTTCGGAAGCATCAATACCCCTCTGAGGTCTGACGGAAGCCGCGTTCCTGCCCGTACGTCGACGCAACACCACCATCGTCTCGTCATACTCTTTCCGTACTTCGACCCTCGTGGTCGGTTTCAGACGGTGGTGATCGACGAGAACAGCGAGATCAGCGTGGAGTTGCTGCGAAACCGGTATGAGGGAGAAGCGATCCACCTGGTTCGTGGGCGCGCCCACGACGAGCTGTTTCGTACCGATGCACTCCACCACCTTTTGTTCAATCAGGTTTTGTTGAATAATGAGTAGCGGTGAGATATCCTGATAACACGTATGAAGCGACTTCTCCTGCTCACCGTCGTATTGCTGTGCGGCGGCCGCATTTTCGCGCAAAGCTCCGACCGCGACCTCTTTCTTCAGGCCGAGGCGCGATTTCGCGCCGGCGAGTTTGAAGTCGCGCTCGAACGCTATGACGCGCTGATCCGTCAGTTTCCCGTTTCGCAGTTTGTGCCCGATGCACAGTTTCGCCGCGCAGTGGCCCTCCATCGGCTTGGGCGGAACCAGGAATCGCTCGAGCTGTTACAGCGGGTGGAATCCCGATTCCGCTCGACGCGATTCCTCCAGCAGGTGCCCTTCTGGAAGGGTGTTGTGCACTATCGGTTGGGGAACTTCACCGCGGCGGCGGCCGATCTGCGGCTGTTTCTCTCTGCAAGCGCGGACGCCGGGCAGCGTGCCCAGGCGCTGCTCTACCTGGCGCTCAGCGAGGTGGAGCTGAGTTCCCGTACGGCGGCGTTGGCAGCGTTGGAGCAGATGTTCGAGATAACCAACCCATCCGGCGAACTCTTCGCCGCAAGCGTCTATCTGGCGTTGTTGCTCCAGGAGGGCCGTACGGGAGACGCGGTTGCATTTTTCGAGCAGATGACGCTGCCCGCGGTGGGCGGGACGCGCCGCGATACGGTGGTTCTCTACGCGGCCGAGGCGTATCGCCGTACCGGTGCGGTGACCGAAGCGCAAACCCTCCTGCGAACCCTGCAGGGTGCCGACGCGTCCATTGCAGCGGTTGCGTTTCAACAGCTGTTTCAGATTGCTCAGGAGAGTGGGGACGAAACCGCGCTGCTCACGGTAACCAGCGAAGCCGAGCAGGCGCTCGCGGGGCGGGTCGACGTTCTCGCCCAATTCTGGCTTCAGGTGGGTATTGAGACCTTTCAGCAGGGCCGCTTCGACCTGTCGGAGCTCTATCTGCAGCGGGTGTGGGACCTGCGTCGTTCGCAGCCGATCAGCGGCACGGTTCCGCTCCACCTCGCGGAGATTCTCGCCGGTCGCGGCGAACGAGCGCGAGCGGTTGCCGTGCTGAACGACCACCTTGAGCGCAGTTCAGACCAGATTGGCGCCGTGCTCTTTCGGCTCGGACGGCTTCATGCCGCGGGCGAAGACTGGCGCCGTGCAGCGGAGGTGCTCACGGTTGTGTTCACCGAGCACCGTGGAGCCGATGTGTTTGCGCCGGCTGCGTATCAGCTTGCGTTCGCGCGCAGCCGACTGCAGCAAACCGACGCCGCCCTGGCGGTCATCGACGACGTCTTCTCCGCCGGGCTCGCCGGCCCGTTGGCGGGAGACTTCCTGCGGTTGCGCGCGCAGATTCATCGCGGCCGGGGAGAGCTTGAGCCGGCGCGTCAGGCCCTGCGCGAGTATCTTGGACGTAATCCGGGAGACCTCGACGCGCGCATCGAGCACGCGACGCTGCTCTTTCAGCTCGAACGCTATGGGCAGGTCATCAGCGAGTACCAGGAGATTACTACAGCCCACCCCAATCTGCGCGCCAACCGACCCGAACTGTCGGTGCAGCTTGATTATCTGGTTGGACTCGCCTCGATTGCGGGTCGCGACTACCGCGCGGCGATCGCGGCTTTGCGAAGGCTGCCCGACGACCCCGCGTCACTCCAGGCGGTTGCGCCGGACCGCGACTTTGAGATCATTCACCCCTACGCGCTCTACTACCTGGGGTGGGCATATTTTCGGCTCTCCGAATACGCGTCCGCCATTGATGCGTTCGAGCGCCTTCTGCGATTTGATGAACGCCATCGATTTGCTCCGCAGGCTGCTCACCTCGCCGGATGGAGTGCCTACAACCTTGAGCGGTATGACGTCGCGGAAGGCTACCTCCGGCGCCTTCGTGCCATGCGCGTCGGCGGGTCTCTTGAGACCGAGGCGGCGTTTCTTCTCGGTCAGACCTTCTCGGCCCGTAATCGCTACGAGGAAGCGCTGATCGAGTTTCGGAACGTCTTTCTGGACAATCCCAATTCGCCGCTTGCCGACGACGCACTCTTCGAGTACGCCGGGGTTCTGGTTCGCATGGGACGCGTGGATGATGGTGTTCAGCAATACCGCAACCTGTTCAGCCGCTTCCCCACCGGTGAACTCGCCGAAGAGGCGATGTTCCGTCGGGGTGAAGTGCTCTTCGAGCTCGGACGATACGACGACGCCCGCAGTGCATTCTTTGAACATCGAAGCAACTTTCCGCAGGGAGAACTCGTTCACGCCTCGCTCTACTGGGCCGGAATCTCCGCCGAACGCATCGGAGAGCGAGCGGGGGCGCTTCTGCTCTGGGAGCAGCTGATCCGCGATCATCGCGGGAGCCCCTTTCGACCCGATGCCATGTTGCGCTCGGTGACACTCTACGAGGATCTCGGTCAGTACCGTAACGCGCTCAACATCGTTACGGAGTTTATTGCCGCGTATCCGGCTCAGGCCGAGGCGCTGCAGACGCGCCGCAAGGCGGATGAGTTGATTCTGCTGATCGGCGGACTCTCAGAGCAAGAAGCGAGGCTGTGGGTTCGCATCGATGAGAACCGCCGTACCCAGACGAGCGCCGGTCGGGCAGCCATTCTTGCGCTCGGTCGGCTCGCGATCGTGGAGGGCGCGGGGAGCCCCGCGAACGAAAATCTCGTGGTACAACTCCTCGACGATACGGCTCGCCTGCGGGGCGAAGACCCCGCGGCCGCCGCCGAGGCAACCTTTCTCCTTGCCGAGTACCAGATGCGCAGCTCCAACCCGGCCCCCGCCGCGCAGCTTTTTCTGAGAGTGCCCGAGATCGACCCGGGAAACCGTGATCTCGCTGCGCGCTCGCTGTTTCGCGCAGCGGAGGCGTTGCAGTTTGCCGGTCGCGACGCCGACATGCGCGAGATCATCCGCCGCCTTGAACAGACCTTTCCGGCGTCTGAGTGGACAACTCGGGCGCGTCGCCTTCTGGGAGGCACTCCGTGACGCATCGTGTATGGCGTATCTCGCTTGCGGTCCTGGCGTTCGCGTCGGCGACGGTCTCGGCACAGCAGGGCACAACAGCGCAGAGCGACCGGATGCGCAGCAGCGCCCCGCAGGATACCGACATCACCCTGCCGGAGACCTTCCTTGAAGTGGAGGAGGTTCTGATCGAACGGGTTGAAGCGGTTCTTCCCCGGCCGGCCGATCTGTTGCCCGCGGTCCAGGCGGTGCCGCTTCCCACCGAGGAGGAGCTTCGTATCTCCGATGCACTGTTCGATATACCGGCCATCGACGATCCCTCCTTTCGTCCCGACGGAGGGGGAGAGTCATCCTTCTTTTCCGACGGGGTTCTGGGCACCGGAAGCAACTATCACATTCTCGGCTCGCTGACGCTGTTCAAGCTGGGAACGGATCCGCGCTTTCGCTTCCAGTTTGCTCATGAGAGCATCGATGGGTATCAGTTTACCGGGCCGGGGCGGGGGTTCTTTGAACGCGAAGACCTCATCGAAGGGTGGATTGCGTCGAGTGTAACCGCGCGCTCGCGGGCGGAAGGTGATGCTCGGTTCTTCCAGCGCGAGATCGGTCTGCAGAA